>NZ_SPPO01000003.1:0-271720 GCF_004570945.1 Pasteurella sp. WM03 | reverse complement strand
TGTCAACTGTCAACTGTCAACTGTCAACTGTCAACTGTCAACTGTCAACTGTCAACTGTCAACTGTCAACTGTCAACTGTCAACTGTCAACTGTCAACTGTCAACTGTCAACTGTCAACTGTCAACTAGGTTTTTCCTTTCCTGATTTCTACACTTTTCTTAAATCTTCTCAGTATGCTTTTAATTGAACATGCTGGGTTGTTTTATTATTGATAACTTAATTATTTAAGAGGTTTTTTTATGAATAAAACATTACTTAGTTTAGGCATTATTTATGCTTTGACTGGTTGTTCACGTGATGGTCAGCCATTAGAAGTATGGAATAACTTCAACGAAAGTAAAATTTCTGCCCAACTGGGTGAGAACCAATCCTTAGCGGTGTTTTATCGCCAGGGAGATCTACAGGGGCCTGCGACCAATATTTATATAGATGGAAACTACCAAGCATCATTGTTACCAAATGCTTACAGTGCAGTGCCGGTATGCGCGGATAAACATTTATTCAGTACATCTTTCAGCATAAATCAAAAATTTGGTAATCGCACACAGGGGGTGAGCTATACGTTGCCTATAGGTGAAGTCGCATATGTTAAGGTATCGCAAGAGGCTAATGGGCAACTTTACTTACAACGTGTAGAGCGTTCAATTGCTGAACAAGAAATTGCAAATTTACCGAAAGAGAATCAAACCTTATCAAGGGTGCCTAATGCAGCTAACTGTCAACCGCCTGTTGTGATCGCAGCGATTGCAGTAGATAGCAGTGCATTATTCGCTTTTGATAAATATAGCTATAAAGATATTCTTCCGGATGGTCGTGAAAAATTAGAACAATTTATGACTCACGTAAAAACCTTAAACGTTTCTCACATTGTTGTGGGAGGGCATTCAGATAACCTGGGCTCGGATAGTTATAACCTCTCCTTGTCAGAGAAACGAGCTAATAGTGTGAAACAGCAGTTACAACAAGTGGGTATTTCCGTACCTGTGAAAGCAATTGGCTATGGTAAGAAAGAACCTGTTGTGACGAACTGTGGTGGATTATCCGGGGCTGCAGAAAAACAATGTAATTTACCGAACCGTCGTGTTGAAGTGACGGTTTACGGAACGAAATAAGTTTAGTATCTAAGGAATTAATATGTCGACTACATTAAAAGTATTAAGTGCAAAAAAAGTGATTGCCTCTCATAAAATTAAGAAAGGGGATGCATTAGTTCTTGAGGCAAGAGATAAATCTAACTACCAATTGATTGACGATCAAACAGGATTTAGCCCACAAAATATTATTGCTAAGCGTGAAGGGAAAGATTTAAAAATCTTTCTAGAAGATGGAGATATGTATTCGGATGTGGTGATTAAGGGTTACTACGGTGATGAGAACTCAGAAAAAGTGACCAATTTGATCGTTGGTCAACACGAAAGTGGTGGCATTTATGCCTATGTTCCTGAATCTGGTGTAAAAGCAGATGCAGTGAGTATGTTGACCGAAGGAAGTGCTGCACCGCAAGCACTAGGGGGAGAAGAGCTTTCTAGTGCTTTCTGGGTATTTAACCCATGGTGGTTATTAGCATTAGTACCATTAGCTGCGGGTATTGCAATTGCTGCTGGTGGAAGTAGTGGAAGTAAAAATACGGCTCCTCAGCCTAAGCCAGAGTCTTCTAAAGGTCCGACGATAACTATTCCGGAAGCGAAAGATGGCATTAATGCGAAAGAGCTTGAGGACGGCATTCAGGTAGAGGTAACGCCACCGTCATCGAATGTGAACCCGGGTGATAAAGTCATAGTGGAATTGAAAGATAAAGAGGGTCATCCGGTATTAGACACAGACGGCAATCCGGTGAAAGTAGAAAAAGTTATTCCGGGAGACTGGACGGCAGGCCAGCCGATAGAGGTCACGATTCCGAAATCGGCTTTCCCGACAGAAGATGGCAAAGTGAAAGACGGTGATTATAAAGTTGTGGGCAGAATTGAAGACCCGGCGGGTAATGTATCGAAAGAAACGGAAGAGCCGATAAGTCTTGACAGCACAGCACCGAGTGCACCTAAGCGCGTAGAAATTGGTAATGGAGATGAGTTTATTACCCCATCAGAGCTAATTGATGATGAGAAGGGTAACAAAAAGGTGCAGGTGAAGGTTGAATTGCCGGATGATGTGAAAGCGGGTGATAAAGTCGTGGTGAGCCCGGAAGGAGGAGAAGCGGTAGAGAAAGTTCTGACACCGGATGATATAACGGCAGGTAAAGTGACGATTGATGTTCCGGCTCCGGAAGAGGGTAAATCACTGAAAGTTGCGGTGAAAATCGTAGATAGAGCGGGTAATGAGGGACCGTCATTGGTAGACGAAGCTATACGTGATACGAAGGTTCCAGGTGATACAGACGGTGATGGTCAAGTTGGTGACAAAGACGATAGCCGGAGAGAAGTTGAGTTACCGATTGATAAAGATGGTGATGGCAATAACGACAAAGTGCCGGCTAATACGGATGGTGCACCGAATATTGTTTTTGGTGAAGATAAAAACAATGACGGTACATTGAATGCCCAAGAAGTTGGTGAAGATGGTCAAACCCCGGTCTTTATTACTATCCCGGATGGTACAGAGGCAGGAGATACGTTGGTATTGAGCGTGAACGGTACAGAGAAACAGGTAGCGGTGACGGAAGCGATGGTGACGAAAGGGTATCACGAGGAAGGTGTTCCGGTGATGCGGGATACGACGGAGATTAGGGTTGTGGCCAAAGTGGTCGATCCGGCAGGTAATGAATCGAATGAAGGTAATGAAGTCGTGAAGGTTGACACTCAAGTGCCGGGAGATAAAGACGGCGACGGTCAATCGGATGAAGGTCCGACGATAACTATTCCGGAAGCGAAAGATGGCATTAATGCGAAAGAGCTTGAGGACGGCATTCAGGTAGAGGTAACGCCACCGTCATCGAATGTGAACCCGGGTGATAAAGTCATAGTGGAATTGAAAGATAAAGAGGGTCATCCGGTATTAGACACAGACGGCAATCCGGTGAAAGTAGAAAAAGTTATTCCGGGAGACTGGACGGCAGGCCAGCCGATAGAGGTCACGATTCCGAAATCGGCTTTCCCGACAGAAGATGGCAAAGTGAAAGACGGTGATTATAAAGTTGTGGGCAGAATTGAAGACCCGGCGGGTAATGTATCGAAAGAAACGGAAGAGCCGATAAGTCTTGACAGCACAGCACCGAGTGCACCTAAGCGCGTAGAAATTGGTAATGGAGATGAGTTTATTACCCCATCAGAGCTAATTGATGATGAGAAGGGTAACAAAAAGGTGCAGGTGAAGGTTGAATTGCCGGATGATGTGAAAGCGGGTGATAAAGTCGTGGTGAGCCCGGAAGGAGGAGAAGCGGTAGAGAAAGTTCTGACACCGGATGATATAACGGCAGGTAATGTGACGATTGATGTTCCGGCTCCGGAAGAGGGTAAATCACTGAAAGTTGCGGTGAAAATCGTAGATAGAGCGGGTAATGAGGGACCGTCATTGGTAGACGAAGCTATACGTGATACGAAGGTTCCAGGTGATACAGACGGTGATGGTCAAGTTGGTGACAAAGACGATAGCCGGAGAGAAGTTGAGTTACCGATTGATAAAGATGGTGATGGCAATAACGACAAAGTGCCGGCTAATACGGATGGTGCACCGAATATTGTTTTTGGTGAAGATAAAAACAATGACGGTACATTGAATGCCCAAGAAGTTGGTGAAGATGGTCAAACCCCGGTCTTTATTACTATCCCGGATGGTACAGAGGCAGGAGATACGTTGGTATTGAGCGTGAACGGTACAGAGAAACAGGTAGCGGTGACGGAAGCGATGGTGACGAAAGGGTATCACGAGGAAGGTGTTCCGGTGATGCGGGATACGACGGAGATTAGGGTTGTGGCCAAAGTGGTCGATCCGGCAGGTAATGAATCGAATGAAGGTAATGAAGTCGTGAAGGTTGACACTCAAGTGCCGGGAGATAAAGACGGCGACGGTCAAGCAGATGATGCAGGCAAACCGATAGTGGCGATTCAAGACGGCGGTGACGATAAAATCCAGAAAGCGGATGTTGATGCCGAAGGTAAAGTGGATGTGAAAGTGACCTTCCCGAACAACGCAGGCTACAGCGTAGGAGACAAGGTAAAAATCACAGACCAAGATGACAATATCATCTTAGAGCGTCCATTAACCCAAGAGGACTTAAATAACGGTATTACCGTGAAGGTTACCCCGGCAGCGGAAGGTGAAACGACGGTAGTGAAAGCCATCGTTACCGATCCGGCAGGAAACAGCTCACTGGAAGGTCAGGATGAGTCTGTCACGGATTTAGTGGTTCCGGGAGATACAAACGGCGATGGTCAAGCAGATGATGCAGGCAAACCGATAGTGGCGATTCAAGATGGCGGTGACGATAAAATCCAGAAAGCGGATGTTGATGCCGAAGGTAAAGTGGATGTGAAAGTGACCTTCCCGAACAACGCAGGCTACAGCGTAGGAGACAAGGTAAAAATCACAGACCAAGATGACAATATCATCTTAGAGCGTCCATTAACCCAAGAGGACTTAAATAACGGTATTACCGTGAAGGTTACCCCGGCAGCGGAAGGTGAAACGACGGTAGTGAAAGCCATCGTTACCGATCCGGCAGGAAACAGCTCACTGGAAGGTCAGGATGAGTCGATGGTAGATTTTGTACGTTCTGTACCAACAGTAATTATTGGTACAGATGTGAATAAACCTTATGGTGATGATGTGGAATACATTATTAAAGGTGAGATTTTGTCTGGAAGTGCGGTAGAAAAAGTGAGTGTTTTTGTATCTATTCCTGAAGATGCGAAAGTAGGAGATATTTTGACACTAACAGCGAATACAGAATCAGATCCGATTAGTTATACCGTTCAGGAAGGTGATGTTGGAAAAACTGTTACACAATCTGTGTTTGCTCCTGCAGATGGTAAAGAGCTTGTCGTGTCAGCAACGATTACTGCGGGATATGATGCGAATCTTGTTAGTTCTACGGGGGAAGCGAAAGCGACTCGTGATACATCAGCTAATATTGAAGTGACGATAGGTGGGCCGGATTATTTTGAAGAGCATCCGGATAGTGAGCCAAATGGTCCTTATTTCCAAATCATTGTTTCTGAGGATAAGAAAAGCATGAGTACTCCGGCTTCTTCTATTACAGATTTTGAGGAAACGCTCTATTCAGGAGAAGTGAATAAAGATGGGGACGTTCGTGTAATCTTTACATTGCCTTCTGATGCTAAAGTAGGTGATACCTTAACCTATAAGGTAGAAGCGGGGGGGACACGAGATCTTGAATTTAATGAGGATTCAATTTCTATTGGTGAATTAACGTCTCCACATACTTATGTACCTGAAGTAGTGAGTAAAGTATTAGATAGTTCTGATATTGAGTTAGGAAAAGTGGAAGTGTTTGTTCCAGCTCCGACTATACAGGGACAGACTATTGATGTGATGGCAACTTTGACGGATAAACTTGGCAACGAAGGCAAAGATGTTCAATATTCCTATAGATTCCGTAGTTCAGCAGGTGATGCTGATACAGAGCTTGCGGGTGACCCGGCAGTACTTGAATTAGGTGTCAGTGCAAATACTGAAACTGAGATTAATGGTAAAAACTTTGTCACAGCTTATGAAGGTGTTGAGGATAGTAAACTCACTTATACCGTTAATTTAAATAAGCCGGCACAGAAAGATTATAAAGTTGCGATTAAGCTTTCAGGAGATGGTATTACGGCAGATGAATATACTGTAGATGGTACAACCTCTCAGTGGTATCCAAACGGCATCAAGAAAGCAGATGGTGCAGGTGTTGATCATGAAGGTTCTACTGTTGTTGTGACGATAGCAAAAGGTGAAGTTTCAGCAAGTTTCACATTAACGCCGAAAGAAGACAGTGTGACAGAAGGTATTGAGGTTGTGAAGGCCACGGTTGAGAAATCTGTATTTGACTTCGGTGTGGCTCAAGGAAAAGTAGGTGGAAATGGTAATTTCTATACTTTGGGCGATAAGGTTGAGGCAGAAGGGGTGATTACTGAGGCAATATTACCAGGTGAAATACTTGGCGGAATAGGAGCTGATAAAGTAACAGTATCTGGTAACTTTGCTAGTACCTTTAATGGTGGTGAAGGTGATGATACCTTGATTATCACTGGTACAGGCAGAACCATTAACTTTAGCAATATTATGAATGTTGAAACCATTGATATTAGCGGTAGTGGTGCAAATACTCTAACGAATGTGAATGCTGACAATGTGAATAAATCCGCAATAGGGTCGATTTACATCAAAGGTGATGCCGATGATAAGGTAAATATCGGTTATCAAAATGTAGTAGGTTCTAATCTGAAAGATTCACTTGAAATCGGGGCAAAAACGTGGTCGAAAGGGGCTGTTATCGATAAGGACGGAGTAGGTTACGATACTTGGTCGCTTAGTGATAGTTCTGCAACGATCTACATTCAGCAAGGTATTGATGTTATCTAGTTTTACTGGGTAGCATTATAAAATGGTCAAAATCCTCCTTAATGAGAATTCGGGAGGATTTTTAAAGTGCGGTTAATTTTAATAGAGTTTTTTACAGGTGAAAGCATACTCACATACCGAATAAAGTGCCTTGAGTTTGTAAAAATTTGTAAATAAACTTGTTGAGTTGTGAATTTTTCTTTAAATTCTAACGCAAATTAGGTAGCACTGACCAATCTGTGCAGGTTTTATACCTGTAATAAAATGATAAATTACGATGAAAGTGGGGCGATATCTTGCGTTGTATATAATTCATTCCCTGTCTTTTTGATAGGGTGAGAGTTGATTTATTGAGAAATAAATATTGCAAAGATATTAGATGGATAAGCCCTGATTATCATTGTGTTTATTTTATGTCATTTTGATTCGTGGAAGTTATGACGGATTAAAACGATAGTGTTCGTACTAAATGATAGAAATAATAGGTTCTCTGGAAATTCAAAGTTTTTTTACCGCTTGTTGAAAGGAAAAGTGTGGGGAGAAATGTAGAGTTTTGGTTTGTCGTGTACCTGTTTAAATTTAGTACATTATTTTAATTTATTTTTTAAGGAATTGTTTAATGACGATCATTTATTCAAGTGATGTGGTTGATCCAACACAAATTGCTCGAGTGACTTTAACGTTTGGAAAGAATGACATTACTCCAGGTTCTCTATTAATTATTCATCCGTATTATGGTGGAACGGGAGCTCGTAATTTAGATAATGAAGGTACTCCTATTAGTCATAGAGTGACAAGAGAAGAGTTGGGTTCCAAACTAGTATTTGGTGTGCCAGCGCCGATTCCTGGAGAGAAAATTTCAATCACTTATGATATTAAAGCTCCAACCGGTTATAACAAAGAGGGTATTTATATTGATACGATTGCCCGTGCAGATAAAGCAAAGCAACCAAGTGCGATTGTAATTGGTAATGGTGATGCTCTCTTAACTTCTGATGAAATTGATGCGGAAGGTAAAGTGACTGTGACGGTGACATTACCTAAAGGGCTTTCAACAACAGATGAATTAGTTGTTCAAACGAATCAGGGAGAAAGTAAGGCAATACGGTTACCGAAAGAGGTACTTGATAAAGGTCAGGTTGAATTGAAGGTCGATGCACCGGAAGGTGGTGAAAATAATGAATTATTGGTATCTGCCTATATTGTGGATAGACACGGTAATAGTTCAGAGGTAAAAGATCATGTTTATCTCTTGGATGTTAGAGAGCCGGAAGCAAGCGTAGAATTAAATAACATTACTGCGGATAATATTATTAATGCTCAAGAAGCGAGAGGTAATATTACCATTAGTGGTAAAGTGAAAGGGGATTTCAAGGAAGGCGATCAAGTTCGTATTTTCCTTGATGCGAATACCTATGCAACACGGAGTGTTGATGCAGAGGGTAATTTCTCGGCAGAGCTATCTGCTCGTTATTTCGTTAATGATGAAGATAAAACAATCAAAGCGGTACTAACTACGCATAAAAATGGTAAGGCTTTTACGTTTGAAGGTGAGAAAGTTTATGCAGTGGATACTACAGCGCCAAATGCAGACAGTACACAGGTAACCTTAGATAATATCACAGCAGATAACGTGATTAATGCTCAAGAGGCACAGGGGACGGTGACGATTTCAGGTCGAGTGAGTGGTGAGTTTAACACAGGTGACCAAGTACGTATTTTCATTGATGAAAATACATTCTATACACGTTATGTAGATGAACAGGGGCGTTTCTCCGCAGATGTGCCTGCACAACAGTTAGTGAATGATGCAGATAAAACTGTTTATGCGGTTTTAACAACAACTGATTCGGCGGGTAACACGGGGATAATTCGTGCTGAAAAACAGTATGAAGTGGATACCACAGCACCAAATGCAGACAGTACACAGGTAATTTTAGACAATATCACTGCAGATAATTTGATCAATAGCGCAGAAGCAAAAGGTGCGGTGACGATTTCAGGTCGAGTGAGCGGTGAGTTTAACACAGGTGACCAGGTACGTATTTTCATTGATGAAAACACATTCTATACACGCTATGTGGATGAGCAGGGTCGTTTCTCCGCAGATGTGTCTGCACAGCAGTTATTAAATGATGCAGATAAAACCGTTTATGCAGTTTTAACAACAACGGATTCAGCAGGTAACACAGGGACAATCCGAGCAGAAAAACAGTATGCCGTTGATACGATGGTTGATGCTCAGGTGCATATTAATCCGATTGGTACGGTGAATAGATACGGTCACTATACTATTTCGGGTAAAGTAACAGGTGAATTTAATCCGGGCGATCAAATTCGTATTTTCTTAGATGAGAAAACTTATTACACTCGTCAGGTAGATGCTGAGGGGAAATTTAGTGCAACTGTTCCAGGTAGCCTGTTATTCAAAGACGCTGATAAGATTGTGTCTGCGGTGTTGACTACAACAGATGCCGTGGGTAATACTGCAGAAATTTCGAATGCTGTGAAATTTAATGCACCAAAGGCGACAGCTGGTTATTTCCACAGCAGAATTGATGGAACATCTCGGGCGATTGATCTTGTTGGTTTAAGTAGTAAAAGGAAAAATAACCCTTCAGAACTTACTACAGATGAAATTGGAAAATTTGTTTATAACAAACTAATTGATACTGTCACTGTTCCGGGTAGTCAGTTAGTTAAGGACATTGATAAGATTGTTGAAGAAGGCAATTCGGTGAAGTTTAATGCACCAAAAGCGACAGCTGGCTATTTCCACAGCAGAATTGATGGTTCATCTCATGCAATTGATCTTGTTGGTTTAAGTAGTAAAGGGAAAAATAAACCTTTGGTTATTACTACAGGGGAAGTTGGAGAAATTGATGCTGTAAGTACCGTAGGTGATAATGTCATCAATATCGGTGGTAGTTTAGTTGATAGTACAATTATTGATTTAGGTAGTGGTAAAGCTGTTTTGAATACTCACCATGATGGCACAGACCGTAGCTTGGGTAATGATAATACATCGGATGTTAATCATTTACGTATTGCGGAAAATGTTGATCTGGGTGCTCAAATTTATGGTGGTAAAGGTAAGGATGTCATTGAAATTGGCGGTCATTTTAACGGTAATAAGATGGAGCTTAGTGCGGGTGATGATCATGTAACTTACGTACAAGGTGTTGGTAGAATCAACGGTGGTTTAGGTCATGATACTGTAAAAATTACAGGTAAAGGTGCAATACTTGAGTTGAAAAACTTTGTTGAAGTGGAAACTATTGATATTTCAGGTTCTGGCAGTAATACATTACGTATTAATTCAGATGCTGCGAGTGCTGATCGTACGACAGTGTTTGTTAAAGGCGATCGTGATGACAAAGTTGACTTTGGCAATGTAAGTCCTAACGCTGCTAACCTTAAAGAAGGGAATAAAGGTAGTTGGTATAAAGTTGGCTCTACGGTAAAAGACGGGGTTCAATATGATGGTTATGAATTTAACCACCAAGACGATACTCTTGTTTATGTTCAAGCCAATATTCAAGTTGTGTAGTGAATACTACTTTTTAATATAAAAAAATCCCCTATCTTGTATGAGGTAGGGGATTAAACATTATAGATAAGGCTTGTTTTCAATTGAAAAAAAAGCAGAAAAGAGTAAGATGTGGCCTTTCGATTTTAAAAATAAATGGTGTAGATCTCCCCTTGTTTTCTATTGTATTCAATAGCTAGGAGATCTAGAGGTTCTTTGAAATCGAGTTACTTGAATGAAAAAATCTGAAAGGAATGTTATGAAATATTTACCTTTTTCTAAATATTCATTGGCACTTACCAGTGCATTTATTTTATTTTCGCCAAATATCTTAGCGAAAACCCCATTAAACGATATATTAAAATATGCGTTTGTAGCAGATCCAACATTGGACGAAGCAAAAGCGAATATTGCTATGGCTGCAAGCCAAACAAAAGTATCTGAGGCAGGGCATTTACCTGTAGTATCCTTAACCGGGACATCGGTATTAAGCCAACAGCACCGTTATACCAGTGAACGTCGTTCGGGACCTGGTGTTGCTGCTAGGGTGAATCTTTATGCCTGGGGAGGTATTGAGGCGGAAATTGAACGTGATAAACATCGTGAAACTTACTATCAACACTCATTAACCGAAACGCAAGAAACCATGGGGTTAGAAATTTCTCAGTTTTATTTGACCGCACTTCGCGCGAAAGAAACGATTGACGTGTACAAAGAAAGTTTGCGTTGGCATGAGAAAACATTAAAGGATTTAGGCGTTATCGCAACATATGATGAAGGGCGTTATTCGGAAGTAAATGAGGCACTTTCCCGTAAGAATCAGGTTGAAACAACGATTTTGATGCAGGAGCGAGTGATGCAATCTGCATTAAATCGTTTAAGTCGATATAATCGTGGACAAGTATTAACTGAGAAAGAGTTGGTGGATCCCTTTAATAATATTGATGTTAAAACTTTTATTAGCCGATATAAAAATGCTGATATCAGACAAAACCCAAGTTATTTAGCACAGCAAGCAGAGTTTAATAGCTCAAAAGCAGCAGTGAAGGCGGCAAAAGCAAGACGTTTACCTGCAATCAATTTAGAAAGTACGGCGAATCGACATGAGCACGAGGTTTATCTGAATATGTCATGGGATATTTATAATCCGGCAACAAAATATGAAGAGCAACAACGTTATTATTCTCAAAAGGCGGCAGAGGCTAAATTACGTGAAATTGAACTTTCTGTGCAAGAAAAATCGTTAACTTCTGAGACAGATATGGTTAGAAACCAAAGACTGGCAGAGGTTGCACGGAAGCAAATAGTATTACAACGTAAAGTAGTTGAAGATAATCAACTTCAATTTGATGTTGCGGCAAAGAGTTTGATGGATCTTTTGAACTCATATCAAGAACTTTCACGTGTGCAGCTTGATGAGGTGACTGCGCGTAATGATTTTCGTGACGCAGCATTAGCCTATTTGGCTTCTCAAGCTCGTATAGCAAATTGGGTTGGGGCAGAAAAATCGCCCACAAAATTTTAAATAGAAATAACAAAAGAAATACGTGAGTTGTATGAAATCAATTATTGAACATTTGGCGTTAGTGACTCAGTTACATGGTACGCCTATTGCACAGGAAGCATTAACCGCACAAGTTATGAGAGATCAGCGGTTGGATGTAAATTTTTCTTCTTTAAGAGAAGTATTAAAAACCTACGGTTTTGAAAATTCTATTTCAAAACGTGCTTTAACCGATATTCCAAGTCTTGCAACTCCGGTTGTTGCGATTTTGAAAGATGAAGAAGCTTTGGTGATTAGCAAAATTGAGGGAACAGGGGTAAACCGTCGTTTTCATATTCGTCAAACCGATAATGTAGAACGAGTATTAGATTATAATGATCTCAAAGATATTTATTTAGGGTATTGTTGGTTTATTAAGCCAAAGGTTACGTCTGATATTCGTTCTGAATTACCGGAGTATCACTTACCAAAGGCTTGGTTTTGGAAAGTGATTTGGCGTTTTAAAGCCTACTATGGACAGGTCATTTTAGCTACCTTTATTATCAACTTCTTGGCACTGGTCAGCTCATTGTATGTGATGAATGTATATGATCGTGTCATTCCAAATAAAACGTATGAGACCTTGTGGGCATTGAGTATCGGGGTTGTATTAGCGATTAGTTTTGAGTTTGCAGCCAAAATGATTCGTGGACATTTAACCGATATTGCCGGTAAAAAAGCGGATTTGATTATTAGCTCCGCTTTATTCCGGCGAGTAATGGCATTGAGGCTCATTGATAAACCTGCTTCTTCAGGCTCTTATGCTAATAACCTACGTGATTTTGAGTCCGTACGTGAATTTATGACCAGTGCTAGTTTACTTGTGTTGGTAGATTTGCCTTTCCTCTTTTTATTCGTCTTTGTTATTTATTTAATTGGTGGGAAATTAGCACTTGTTCCACTCATTATTATTCCGACTGTAATTTTAGTGGGAATTGCGGTACAACCTAAATTGGCGGCAAGAATTAATGAATCGATGCGTGAATCGTCACAACGTCAAGGTTTAATCGTTGAAGCATTAGACGGTATTGAAACATTAAAAGCTAATAATGCTACGAATTGGGCGCAACAACGCTGGGATATGTACACTGCAAAAACCTCGGCTTCACAGATTAAAGTTAAGGATTTAAGTAACTTTGTGGTGAATTTTTCTGTCGGATTACAGCAATTAAATACTGTATTCTTAGTGCTTTTAGGTACCTATTTAATTCATAGTGAAGACGAAGCAAGCCGTATTACGATGGGGGCATTAATTGCCTCGGTGATTTTATCCGGACGAGCATTAGCCCCTCTTGCTCAAATTGCAGGATTAGCAACCCGTTTCCAACAAGCTCGCTTAGCATTAAAAGGGGTGGATGAAATTGTGAACCGTCCAATCGAAAGAGTCGCTGATCGTAAGTACATTACCTTAAAACAAACTCAAGGCAAAATTAGCTTTAATAATGTGAACTTCCAATATAATAAGGAAAGCCCGAATGCCTTATCACAGCTATCGGTTACCATTAATCCGGGTGAAAAAGTCGCTATTTTAGGGCGTGTTGGGAGTGGGAAAAGTACGCTACTTAAATTAGCAGCCGGTTTATATGAGCCTCGTGGAGGTAATGTTACTTTAGATAATGTGGACTTACGTCAAATTGACCCAAATTATCTTCGTAATCAAGTCGCATTGTTCGGGCAATCACCACGTCTTTTCCTCGGTTCATTACGTGAAAACTTGGATATTGCCAGAGCGGATAATTTTGCAGGTGATGTTGAATTGGTTAATGCATTACATCGTTTTGGTTTAGAACATTTGGTGAATAGTCACCCAAGAGGATTGGATATGCCGTTGGGGGAAAATGGGCAAGGCTTATCCGGAGGTCAAAAACAATTGGTAGCGCTTGCTCGTTTAACCATAAAAGATCCACGGGTTGTGTTATTAGATGAACCCACTAGTGATCTTGACCAAGGAACGGAAGAAATGGTTCTACAAGCACTTGCCCGCTGGATGGGAAATCGCACCATGATTATGGTGACCCATCGTCCTCAAGTATTGAAGTTAGTGAATCGTATTATTGTGATGGATAACGGAAAAGTTGCGATTGATGGGCCAAGAGATGCGGTTTTAGAGCATTTAAGAAAAAATGAACAAAAACAAGCGCCTCAAGGACAAGAATCTCAGATACAACAAAAGCCAGCCGCTAATACGACTGAAGGAGCAGAATAGTGAGTGAAAAAATAAAACAATCAGATTTAGCATTAATTAATGATTTGAATGCAGCGTTACAGGTTGAAAAACACAGAGGTATTTTTTCGGTCATCATTCTCTTTTTTATTTTCCTCGTCACTTTTGTGATATGGGCATATTTTAGTCCCCTTGAAGAAGTCACTCGTGGACAAGGTAGTGTGATTCCAAGTAGCCGTGAGCAAATAGTGCAGAGCTTGGATCCCGGGATTATTCAAGATATGAAGGTTAAAGAGGGGGATGTGGTTGAAAAAGGGCAAGTGTTACTTACTCTTGATGATACCCGTAGTTCTGCGATTTTACGTGAAAGTGAAGCAAAAGTGCAAAACTTGCGGGCAGTTGTTGCTCGCTTACAAGCGGAATCTGCCGGTAAGCCATTAGTATTTGCCGATGATATTCCTGGGGATGTTATCTCAAGAGAAACAGCAGCCTATAATGCTCGCCGTAAAGCAATGCTTGATGCCGTGAATGGTTTGACACAAAGTAAAGCACTTTTAGATAAAGAAATTGCAATTACTCAGCCAATGGTAAAAAAAGGGGTAGTATCACAAGTCGAATTGCTCAGAATGCAGAGACAGTCTTCAGACTTTGCTCAACAAATTGCAGAGCGTCGAAATCGTTATTCTGCAGATGCGAATAATGAATTGGTGCAAGCAGAGTCTGAGCTTGCCCAAGCCAGAGAAAATATGGCAATGCGTGCCGATCCGGTAGAACGTTCACAAATTAAAGCGCCTTTACGTGGTGTTGTAAAAAATATCCGTATTAATACCGTGGGTGGGGTGGTGCAGGCTGGACAAGATATTCTTGAAATTGTACCGTTAGATGACACTTTGCTTGTACAAGCTTATATTAGCCCGAAAGATGTAGCATTCATTCGACCTGGGCAACCTGCTTTAGTAAAAATCAGTGCTTACGATTATTCTATTTATGGTGGTCTTGAAGGGAAAGTGACCTTAATAAGTCCGGATACATTACAAGATGAACGTCGTCGTAGTGAGTTAAATTTAAATGCCGATCAAGCTTATTATCGAATTTTGATTGAAACTCAAGGGACATCAATCACTGATAGCAAGGGGCAAAAGCTGGATATTACGCCGGGGATGACGGCAACAGTAGATATTAAAACCGGTGAAAAAACGGTTTTCCAATATCTCATCAAGCCAATTACACGTATGAAACAGGCATTGCAAGAACGTTAGTCTATAGAGTAAAAAGTGTTAAACATGGAAATTTAACGCTTTTTATTTTGAAATAAAAAAGTGCGGTGAAAATTCACCGCACTTTTTTGCTTTATTCAGTCGCTTCTTTTAAAGAAACTTCAGGATCGGGTTGACCGGTGATGCGATTACGTAAATCACGACGAATAATTTCAATTGTCCAGAACCAGAAAATATGACCGACTAATTCGGAAATATGTTCATAGAGTGGCCATTCTGAAACCGGTGGCGTTAAACCTAATGCCGGGAAGGTGATGTAGTGTACACAGATGTTTGCGATAATACCTGCACCGATACCTTGCCAGAATTTGATTTTAGGGAAACGTTCTGCCACTAAGCAGTAACCAATAGCGAAGACCAATGAGAAGGCGATGTGTGTTACACCAATCCAGTTAAAGGCATGATCAGCAAAAGTAAATGCTGCTTCTGTTGGGTCGATACCTAGATAGTCACGTAAGAAAACGTGTGGTGGGTTTAGAAATGCACGTGAACAAACCTGTAATACTTGATCTTGGGTCAATCCCGTGATGTCCACCTTACAAGCTGCAGCGAAGAAATCAATTGGACTACGTGGTGGGAAAGGATGCTCCGCCCCCCATTTTACGAATGCAGAAATAATCCCTGCGATGATACCGACAAAAATCGCCACACCATAACGGCGACGATTTGGCGGAGTTTGAGTAAAAATACCTGACATATTTTGCTCCGAAAGTGTTGGAAAGATTAACCGCACTTTTTATATCGTCAAAGTACGGTACGAAATTTCACCCTTAGTGCGATGATTCATTTGTCTTTTGGAAAAGTGAATGAGCGACAGCTTTAAGGCGAAACAGGTGGCAGATTTTTCATCAATTTATTTATTCCGTCAAGGTTTAATTTGCCTGTTACGCCCAAAAAAAGAGCGGTCGTTATTTATAAAATAACGACCGCAGCTTTATAAAAGCCTGCTAAAATTATAATTTTTCAGCAAGCATTGTTTCCAATTTTTCTTGGTCAATGGCAAATTTACGAATACCTTCAGCCAATTTTTCGACCGCCATGGCATCACTGTTGTGCTGCCAGTAGAATTCCGCTTCAGTTAACGGTTGAGGTTTGGCTTTCACTTCACCTTTATATTCAAGTTTACGCACAAGTGCGGTTGAATTTTCTTGTAATTCTTTGAGTAGCGGTGGTGCAATTGTTAAACGATCACAACCGGCTAATTCAGTGATTTCCCCCACATTGCGGAAGCTTGCTCCCATTACTACGGTATTGTAACCATACTCTTTGTAATAATTGTAAATTTTGGTCACAGAAATCACGCCCGGATCTTCAGCAGGGGCATAGTCTTTCTTGTCACTGTTTGCTTTGTACCAGTCTAAGATACGACCTACGAATGGCGAAATTAAATACACGCCAGCTTCCGCACAGGCACGCGCTTGTGCTTCAGAGAATAATAAGGTGAGGTTACAGTTAATGCTTTCTTTTTCAAGAATTTCTGCCGCACGGATACCCTGCCATGTTGAAGCGATTTTAATCAAAATACGATCATTTGAAATACCGGCTGCATTGTAAAGGGCGATCAGTTTACGGGCTTTTTCAACGGTAGCTTGCGTATTGTAAGAAAGGCGGGCATCGACCTCGGTAGAGATACGTCCCGGGACGATTTTTAAAATCTCTAAACCAATGTTTACTGCTAATTTATCTTCCGCATCAATCAGTTGCTGTGCTTTGTCGCTACTTTGTGCTTTGGCATAGTTTATGGCTTCATCAATAAGAGGGGCATATTGTGGCAGTGCTGAGGCACTTAAAATTAAAGAGGGGTTAGTTGTCGCATCTTGAGGTTGGTATTTTTTGATGGCTTCAATATCGCCGGTATCTGCAACCACAACGGTCATGCTACGAAGTGAATCTAACTGAGTTGTCATTTGTCTTCTCCTTACTCGTTAATTTGATTGTATTACGATAGCATAATTTGAATTTGAAGTGAAAGTGAGAAATGCAATATATTCAATTGTTTTTTAAAGAAAAATTAGAGTTTTCTATTTTTTATTGAAACTGTGATCAATGTCACATTTTTATGAAAATAAAACCTTTACAAATTTTAATATTTAAGATAAATCAATTAGACCAAGGAAGATTTCAATATAATTAACCCTAAGAAAGGAGTGTCTATGCAACATCACTTACTCAGTAAATTTATCTTGTCCTCTCTCACTTTAGTGATCTCAGGTAGCCTTTATGCCGCTCAAGTGCCTGTGGGAACAGAGCTTGCACCGGTACAAAATATCGTGATTAATAATGGATCGGAACCGCAAAGTTTCGATCCGCATAAAACGGAAGGTGTACCGGAATCACAAATAGCCTATCAGCTTTTTGAAGGCTTAGTCAGCACTGATCCAAATGGTGAATTCATTCCGGGCGTTGCCGAAAGCTGGGAAAGCTCGTCGGATTATAAAACTTGGACATTCCATCTCCGCAAAGAGGCGAAATGGTCAAACGGTGATCCAATTACAGCTCAAGATTTTGTGTATTCTTGGCGCCGTTTAGTTAATCCGAACACGGCTTCACCTTATGCCAGCTTTTTAGACTATATGCAGGTGGTGAATGCGCAAGATATTATTGACGGCAAGAAAAACCGGAAGAATTAGGCGTTGAAGCCAAAGACGATTACACCTTTGTGGTTTATTCCTCTAACCCTGTGCCTTATGCTGCCGGCCTAACAACCCACCAATCCTTATTGCCCGTACCGCAAAAAATCATTGAAAAATTTGGTGATGCTTGGGTGAAAAAAGAAAATATTGTGAGCAATGGGGCTTACAAACTAAAAAATCACGTTATCAATGAAAAAATTGAATTTGAACGCAACCCGCTTTATTGGAATGATAAAGAAACGGTAATTAATACGGCGACTTTCTTAGCTATTGAAAATCCAAGTACCGATGTCTCTCGCTATCGTGCCGGCGATTTAGATATTACCAACTACGCACTTCCACCTGAGCAATTCGCCAAGTTGAAAAAAGAATTGCCGGATCAGGTATTTACTGCCCGCACTTTGGCCACTTATATGTATGAAATCAACAATCAGAAAGCGCCTTTTAATGATAAACGGGTACGTCAAGCCTTAAACTATGCCCTTGATCGTAGCGTGATTACAGATAAAGTCATGGCGCAAGGTCAGACCCCGACCTACGTTTTCACACCAACTTATATCGCAGAGGGAGAACTTATTCAGCAACCGTCTTATTCCCAAGAACCAATGACAAAACGTAATGAAGAGGCGATTAAGTTATTGGAAGAAGCCGGTTTCAGTAAATCTAACCCGTTGAAATTCACCATTCTTTACAACACCAATGAAAATCACAAAAAAGTGGCGATTGCCGCCGCCTCTATGTGGAAAGCCAATACCAAAGGCTTAATTGATGTGAAATTAGAAAACCAAGAATGGAAAACCTATATTGATAGCCGTCGTGCCGGTCGTTATGATGTCGCTCGTGCCGGTTGGAGTGCGGATTATAACCAAGCGACAACCTTTGGTAACTATTTCTTATCGACCTCCAGCAACAATACGGCAAAATACGCCAATGCGGAATATGATAAAGCAATGGCGGAATCTTATTTAGCCGGCGATGCGAAAGGACGTGCGCAAGCCTATGCCAAAGCAGAAGCGATTTTGGCGAAAGATTTCGCTATCGTGCCGGTTTATAATTATGTTAACCCACGCTTAGTAAAACCTTATGTGGGTGGCTATACCGGTAAAGATCCGCAAGACCATATTTTCTTGCGCAATCTTTATATCATTAAGCATTAAGAAAAAAGTGCGGTTGGAAAAACACCTGTTTTTTTGACCGCACTTTTATTTTTATCAAATTCTTGCCTCATAAACAGAGAAAGAAAATATCTCAGTCATATTTTAGGGGGGAGTAACCATGTTCAAATTTATTCTTAAACGTGTGTTAGAAGCGATTCCCACATTGTTTATTTTAATTACGTTTTCTTTTTTCCTCATGCGTTTGGCGCCGGGCAGCCCTTTCACTTCCGAACGTGCCTATCCGCCTGAAGTGATGGCAAATATTGAAGCAAAATATCATTTGAACGAACCGCTGCATAAACAATACTTTCTTTATTTAGAAAATCTCTCCAAGGGTGATTTTGGCCCTTCGTTTAAATATAAAGATCAATCTGTGAACGATTTAATCGGCGCGGCATTTCCAGTCTCTCTCAAACTCGGCAGCATTGCTTTTTTGTTTGCCCTCACGCTGGGTATTTCTGTCGGCACAATCGCCGCATTAAAACAAAACAGTCGGTGGGATTACATTTTGATGAGTATGTCGATGACAGGGGTTATTATGCCCAGTTTTGTCTTCGCCCCGCTACTTGTATTGTTTTTTGCCATTTGGCTTGGTTGGTTGCCGGCCGGTGGTTGGAATGAAGGCGCCTTGCCTTATTTAATTTTACCGGTTGCCTCACTCACAATTGCCTATGTGGCGGGAATTGCTCGAATTATGCGGGGTTCAATGATTGAAGTGCTTCATTCCAATTTTATTCGCACCGCCAAAGCCAAAGGGCTTTCTACCCATCGAATTATTTTAAAACACGCACTGCGCCCCGCACTTTTACCTGTTATCACTTATCTCGGCCCCGCATTTGTGGGCATTATCACGGGTTCAATGGTGATCGAAAGCGTGTTCGGTTTACCGGGCATGGGGAAATTATTTGTGAATGGTGCACTGAACCGTGATTATTCTGTAGTATTAAGTTTAACCATTCTGGTTGGCACGCTGACTATTTTGTTTAATATGATTGTCGATATTTTATATGCCGTCATTGACCCGAAAATTCGTTATTAGGAGTGTGCAATGAGCCAACCTATTAATCAAAAAAATACCGAATTTGTAGAACAACTTGCAGAACGTGTGGAGGGAATGCAACTTGAGGGGCGAAGCCTCTGGCAAGATGCGAAACGCCGTTTTTTCCGCAATAAAGCCGCCGTAGTCAGTTTAATTTTTTTAATGCTGATTGTGTTATTTATTACTTTTTCCCCTTTCTTTTTTCCCTTCACTTATGAAGATACGGATTGGAATATGATGGGCGTTGCCCCCACTACGGAGGGATTGCATTTCTTCGGCACGGATTCATCCGGTCGTGATCTACTGGTTCGGGTTGCCATTGGCGGGCGGATTTCCCTGATGGTGGGGATTGCCGGTGCGTTAATTTCGGTGATAATCGGAACAATTTATGGCGCAATTTCCGGCTACTTTGGCGGCAAAGTGGATATGGTGATGATGCGATTCTTAGAAATTCTCAGTTCATTCCCCTTTATGTTTTTTGTGATTTTGCTGGTCACCCTTTTCGGGCAGAATATTTTATTGATCTTCATTGCCATTGGTGCGATTGCTTGGCTGGGTTTGGCAAGGATTGTACGGGGTCAAACCCTGAGCCTCAAAAACAAAGAATTTGTTGAAGCCGCTATTGTATGCGGTGTGCCACGCCGTCAAATAATCCTCAAACATATCATTCCCAATGTATTAGGTTTAGTGGCGGTTTACGCCTCTTTAGAAGTACCGGGATTGATCCTATTTGAATCCTTTTTGAGTTTCTTAGGTTTGGGAACACAAGAGCCGATGAGCAGTTGGGGGGCATTATTAAGTGATGGCGCAGCACAAATGGAAGTCGCTCCTTGGCTTTTAATTTTCCCCGCATTCTTCCTCTGCTTAACACTATTTTGTTTTAACTTTATCGGCGATGGCTTGCGTGATGCCCTTGACCCGAAAGATCGCTAGGAGAGGTTTATGGAAAAACAACAGCAAAATCAACCGCACTTATTAGAGGTGCAAAATCTCTACGTCAATTTCCATACCCCCGATGGCATTGTTACGGCAGTGAATGATCTTAATTTCACCTTAGATGCTGGACAAACCCTCGGCATTGTGGGGGAATCCGGTTCCGGTAAATCCCAAACTGCCTTTGCCTTAATGGGCTTGCTTGCAGCAAACGGGAAAGTTTCCGGTTCAGCCTTATTTAACGGCACACAACTGGTCAATTTACCAACGGCACAACTCAATAAAATCCGCGCAGAGCAAATTGCGATGATTTTCCAAGATCCGATGACCTCCTTGAATCCCTATATGAAGATAGGTGAACAATTAATGGAAGTTTTGATGTTGCACAAAAGTTACGACAAACAAACGGCATTCAATGAATCGGTAAGCATGTTGGACGCAGTGAAAATGCCGGAAGCCAAAAAACGTATGGGGATGTATCCGCACGAATTTTCCGGCGGTATGCGCCAACGTGTGATGATTGCTATGGCATTACTTTGTCGCCCCCAATTACTGATCGCCGATGAACCAACCACCGCACTGGATGTGACGGTACAGGCACAAATTATGACCTTATTGAATGAACTCAAACAGGAATTTAACACGGCGATTATTATGATCACGCATGATCTTGGTGTGGTCGCGGGGATTTGTGATCAAGTGCTTGTGATGTATGCCGGTCGGACGATGGAATACGGCACAGCGGAACAAATTTTCTATCACCCGACCCATCCTTATTCCCTCGGGCTGATGGAGGCGATTCCCCGCCTTGGCAGCAAAAATGAAACGCTCGTCACGATTCCGGGAAATCCGCCAAATTTGTTACATTTACCGATAGGCTGTCCGTTTTCACCCCGTTGTCATTATATCGGAGAGCAATGCAAAACTGCACCAAAACTCACCGCACTTTCCCAAGGGCATTTACGCAACTGTTGGATTCCGCCGGAACAATTTGAGGGACAAACCTTATGATTAAAGAGAAAAATCTGTTATTAGAGGTCAAAAATCTGGGCGTATCTTTCAAAATTAAAAATAATAAAGCCCTCTTTTTTGCTAAACCACAAACCTTAAAGGCAGTGAAAAATGTGTCTTTTCAACTTTATGCCGGCGAAACCTTAGGAATCGTAGGGGAATCGGGCTGTGGCAAATCCACTCTTGCCCGTGCCATTATAGGCTTAGTGGAAGCAAACGAAGGCGAAATTGTTTGGTTGGGCAAAGATTTACGTAAACAATCGCCCAAACAATGGCGTGATACACGTAAAGATATCCAAATGATTTTCCAAGATCCCCTTGCTTCCCTCAATCCTCGCATGAATATTGGTGAAATTATTGCGGAGCCGCTCAAAATTTATCAACCTCACTTAAATGCAGAACAAGTGAAGGAAAAAGTGCAAGCGATGATGTTAAAAGTGGGATTATTGCCAAATTTGATTAATCGCTATCCGCACGAATTCTCAGGGGGACAATGTCAGCGTATTGGTATTGCCCGTGCATTAATTATTGAGCCGAAAATGATTATTTGTGATGAGCCAGTTTCCGCATTGGATGTATCTATTCAAGCCCAAGTGGTGAATTTGTTGAAATCATTACAAGAAGAAATGGGACTGTCGCTGATTTTTATTGCCCATGATCTTGCAGTGGTAAAACATATTTCCGACCGTGTATTGGTGATGTATTTAGGCAATGCCATGGAATTGGGTCGTGACGATGAAGTGTATCATCACACTAAACACCCTTATACCAAAGCGCTAATGTCTGCTGTACCGATTCCCGATCCCAAATTGGAACGAAATAAAAATATTCAGCTGTTAGAAGGTGATCTTCCTTCACCGATTAACCCGCCTTCAGGTTGTGTCTTCCGTACAAGATGTCCGTTGGCAGATGAACGTTGTAGTACACAAAAACCGGCATTTAATACTGATAACGGCACTCATTTTGTGGCATGTTTGAAGGTGTAGGGGGGGAATAAAAAGGGAGAGGCAATCCCCTTATTTTGTTTTTTGGCTATGTTCAATATGAATATTTTGGATTTAAAGCGTTATCAGATGTCTATTTGGAAGAGGGCATTCCTCATCTGGATATGGTGAGAAAATGGGAATAACTTGCAAGGGTTGATAACTCTATATTTTCCCTAAATAACTATGTTAGTATTCACCACTTTTTTACAATACATAAGGAATTTTATGAAAAAGACCGCACTTTTCTTAGCTTTAGGACTAATCACTTCGACTTCTTTTGCCAAAGTTGGTGATATATTTAATACTCAGCAGGCGGAGCCGTTTAGCGGTAAAGTCTTAGTGGATGGGTTACAAAGCCCGTGGGATATGGCGATTGACCGGAACGGGCAGCTTTGGGTCACGGAAGTAGGTGGCAATATTTTATTAGTGGATGCGGAAACTGGCAAACACCAAGTGATTCATCATTTTGATGATGTGGTAAACGGTGGACAACAGCAAGGGTTGTTAGGTTTAACGCTCGATCCGAATTTTTTATCAGGCAAAGAGGACAATATACTTTATGCTGCCTATGCGTATAAAGGAAAAGACGGTCAAGAACATACTAAAATCGTCAAACTCACTTTGGATAAAAACGCCCGTAACGTGGAAAAAACGGAGATTGTGTTAGATAACCTGGCTTCTTTCACCGATCACCAAGGTGGTCGCTTGCGTTTAGGACCGGACGGAAAACTTTACTATACTATCGGTAATCAAGGCGCGAACCAATATTCCCGTACTTGCTATGCGGATCGTGCGCAACGCTTACCGACCCAACAAGAGGTGGATAACAAAGATTTTGCTGCTTATGAAGGAAAAACTTTGCGTTTCAATATTGATGGCTCAATTCCCGAAGATAATCCGGTCATTAATGGCGTGAGAAGTCATGTTTATACCTATGGACATCGTAATCCACAGGGCATTGTATTTGTAGGCGATAAGTTATTCCAAGAAGAACAAGGGCCGGGGTCTGATGATGAAGTGAATTTATTAGAAGCCGGTGCGAACTATGGTTGGCCGCATGTGGCAGGTTATCCGGATAATCAAAATTATGTTTATACCAGCTATGCGACAGCAGACAAATGTAATACTTTACCGGAAACCATCGGCGATACGAAATTTGAAACCTCAGGTGGGGAAGCACCAAATAAAATGGTGGCACAAAAAGAGACCGATTTTAGACAGGAAGAAAATTATCGTAATCCGCTAAAAACTTTCTTCACCGTACGTAATGGACATAATATGTTCGACCCGAATTGTCCGGATTCCAGTTATTTATGTTGGCCAACTGCGGCACTTTCAAGCATTGCTTACTATCCGAAAGACGGCAAAGTGAAAGAGTGGCGTAATTCTATTTTAGTATCAGGGCTGAAAAGCGGCGGAATTTATCGTATGCCATTGAATGGTAACAGTGATGATGTTCAAGGCGAACTCTACAAACATTTCACCAGCCCGAATCGCTACCGTAATGTGGAAGTCAACCACGATGGTAGCAAAATCTACGTGATGACTGATACAGCAGGCGCTTCACTTGGATTGGGCAGCAAACAAAACATGCAAATGCAAAACTCAGGCGCAATTTTGGTATTTGAGGCGAAATAAGACAGGTAATCTGCATCTTGAGTGTTGAAGGTGCAGATTTTTATTGGTCAGAGATGAAAGAGGGGTGGAATAGTCTATCTTTGATATAGCAAAATTGTTTATTGATATTACTATCTTTCCCTATTAATAAATCAAGAAAAGTGGTGCTTTACTTGGGTACACCGCGCAATAGTGGTACCGGCTCGTAGGGGGTGGTGGAAGTTGGTGCCGGAATATCGTTAAACAATAAAATAAATGGCTTTGGTGGGACAATGCGTTCATTTCGCCATAAGCTTCCCATTCCAACAAGTTGAATATCTGAGGGGAGATGTTGTAAACCTTGTTTGAGAACGGCTACCGTATTTTTCCGAGGATGCCCGATAGCGATAGCTGTGCCGTGTTTTCTCGCATATTGAATAGCGGCTTGAAACTGGCGCTGTACATCAGAAAATTCATTACTATCATCTAAGAAAATATGACGATCAAGTGAACGTACACCTTGTTCTTTAGCGATTTTTCCGGCAACGGAACGCCCGATTGTTCGGCTATCTAAAAAGAACAAACGTTGTTCATGAAGTGCACTCATAAGGTGGCGCATTAGTGTGCTGTCTGCAGTGGCGGCACTCCCCATGTGGTTATTCATTCCTATCGCATAGTTCACGATATTTTTAGCCGCTTGAACACGTTGTATGACTTGTTCTGCTGACATACCTAAATGTAGTCCGCCTTCTTCAATTTTCGTTTGCCCTATAGGTTGCATAGGCATATGAATCAGAATATCACGCCCTTGATTTTTGGCTTCTTGGTTACGGGCTTTGGCGTAGGGGGCTACAGGGATAATCGCCACAGAGATTTCACGAGGCATTGAAAAAATTGCTGCATCTTCTTTAGGATGGTAGCCCACATCATCAATGACGATGGCGAGTTTGCTTTGCGCAATGGCTAAAGTTGAGAAAAGTGCGGTAGAAAAAAGAGTGAAATTTTTGATCGCATTTTTTAATGAAACATTCATTATTTTATCCACCCTGCCGGATTGACCGGAACACCCTTACGGCTGATACCAAAATACAATGCCGGACGGGAGACTTCACCAGTATTGCCCACCTGTGCAATGGTTTGTCCGGCTGAAACAAGTTGATTTGGTTTAACGAAAACCGCTTGATTGAAACCATATAAACTTAGATCGCTATCCCCGTGTTTGATAATCACCATATATCCGTAGCCGTTAAGTTGACCCGCTAGAATGACCCGACCGTTGGCAATAGCCCGTACGGGCGTACCGTTTGGAGCGCTAATGACCATCCCCTTCCAGCGGGCTTCACCGGCTTGAGTAGAGCCAAATGCGTATAGCGTTGAACCATTTACCGGTTTACTATACTGACGTTTAGCCGAACCTAAACCATTGGTACTATTCATTAGCTGACGCTCTTGTACTGTAGGTTTATAGGGTTTAGCGGTGCGTTTTTCTTCCGCTTGTTTGCGTTGTGCCAAAGCCTCCCGCTCACGTTGTTCTTGTTGGCGGGCTGCTTGTTCTGCACGTTGAATTTCTTGGCGTAATGCCGTTTCATTAGCACGTAAACGTTCTAATTTATTTTGATCCTTATTAATATTTCTATTTATTTCATTTAATGTAGATTGGCGTTCACGTTGAACTTTTTCTAATTCTTGTTGCTGCTTTTTTTGAGTTGATAGTTGACCTTTATGGCTTTGTTGTTGCCCTAAAATAGCTTCTTTTTGTTTTACAATCTGTGCTTGTGTCGCTTGCAGATGATGAATCATCTCAATGCGTGTTTGATTTAAATGCTCATAGTACACCTTCATTCGAGCCGCTTTTTTGGCATCTTCCGATAGCATTCTTTCTAACACGGAGGGATTTAATCCCGAACGATAAATCACATCAATTTGCTTGGCAAGTTTTGCTTTTTGCTCGCGTTCTTGTTTTTCTAATTGTTTGATTTGTTTATCTGCTTCTGAAATTTGTTTACGAATCTCTTTAAGGCTGAGTTCTGTTTCACGCAATTTGCCTACGACAGAATTAATTTGGCTTTCTTGATTTTTTAGGGTGGATTGGAGCTTTGCCTGCTCACGTTTTTGTTCCGCAAGTTTGGATTCTTGTTGTTTGATTTGTTGTTGAATTTGGTTGAGATCGGCACCTTGGCTATTGGCTGAAAACAACAACGCCGCACAATAAAAAAGTGCGGTTAAAATCGATGATGCTTTTGGGCGGAAGAGAAAAAGCGACATAATTCATCCTAATTCACAAAACTGCGCAAATCTTATCATATTTGTTGAAAGGCGAAAAAGTTTCGCTCGGATTTTTTGCGGAAGATCAGGAAATCCTGCCTTTTTGCTTTTAAACAAAGGGATTTTTTGCTATAAAGTGCGCATTCTTTTTTAGTTAAAATATGAGGAGATCCCCATGGAATTAGTATTCATTCGTCACGGTTTTAGTGAATGGAATGCGAAAAATTTATTCACCGGTTGGCGTGATGTTAATTTAACCGAACGTGGTGTGGAAGAGGCTAAAGCGGCAGGTAAAAAATTATTAGATGCAGGCTATGAATTTGATATTGCGTTTACTTCAGTATTAACCCGAGCGATTAAAACTTGTAATATCGTGTTGGAAGAATCGCATCAGTTATGGATTCCTCAAGTGAAAAACTGGCGTTTAAATGAGCGTCATTATGGTGCATTACAAGGTTTGGATAAAAAAGCAACGGCAGAACAATATGGTGATGAACAAGTTCATATTTGGCGCCGTTCTTATGATATTTCCCCGCCGGATTTAGATCCAAAAGATCCAAATTCTGCACACAATGACCGTCGTTATGCAAATCTTCCATCTGATGTGGTGCCAAATGCAGAGAACTTAAAACTTACCTTAGAACGCGCGCTTCCATTCTGGGAAGATCAAATTGCACCGGCAATGCTTTCCGGTAAGCGTGTTTTGGTTGTGGCACATGGTAACTCCCTTCGTGCGTTGGCAAAACATATTATCGGTATTTCTGATGAAGAAATTATGGATTTTGAAATTCCGACCGGTCAGCCGTTAGTATTAAAACTTGACGACAAATTAAACTATGTAGAACATTACTACCTTTAATTTTTAATTTGATTAAAAGTGCGGTTAATTTTAGCCGCACTTTTTGTTTAAGGAGATGTTAATGAACAACTTAATCCGTATTTTTTTGCCTTTATTGGCTTTTGTGACCACGACAGTGATGGCTGTGCCGGCTCATCATACCCCGAAACAAAGGGTTCAGCAGAGTAAAAAATTATCAGTAAAAAATGTAGAGAAAAAAGCCAAGGACAAGAACGTCGCGAGTAAAAAAACTGTACAGAAAAAATCAACCTTAAAATCGGAGAAAAATACGGTTAAAAAGCAAACTATCGCAAATAAAAAAAGTACGAAATCACAAGGACAAAAAACAGCTCAAAAAGAGATAAAGAAATCGAATAAGAACAATAAAACGCAGCAAAGTGTGGTGGAGAAAGATACTAAAAATGAGGTGTCGAAATCTATGCCACTTAGCCAAGCTAAAAAAAACGTCATTGCGCCGAAATGCCAAGATAGTCAGGTGATGAAGGTTCTTTCTGACGCATTTAAACAACAAGGCAAGGCGACAGGCACACCAATGACGGTAAAACAAACGAGTCAGACTCGTGAAACACAATATTATCCACAACAAGGTATTCGTAGTTGCTATGCATTAGTGGAAACCAATGGCAAAAAATATCAAACGAATTACAGCGTAATTTTAAATGAAAATGGATTTTTTGTTCAGGTAGAAAACGCGCAAGCAATGTTTTGATCGTTAAAGAGACAGGGGGTTATTTCCCAAGGATCTCTACTAAAAAATCAGCCACTATCCTCACTTTTTTTG
This sequence comes from Pasteurella sp. WM03, assembly GCF_004570945.1. Classification (NCBI taxonomy): domain Bacteria; kingdom Pseudomonadati; phylum Pseudomonadota; class Gammaproteobacteria; order Pasteurellales; family Pasteurellaceae; genus Pasteurella; species Pasteurella sp. WM03. Next base: position 243,448 of record NZ_SPPO01000003.1, on the reverse strand, counting down.
AATGGCGAACATCTTGGTGCATAACCAAATACATAGGGGAATTAAATGAACCTAATTCTTCAATTTGCACAAGATTTGATGTCTTAGCATAGCAATCTGGTAATAATCCAATACCGATTTGTTGGCTAATCGCGGTTTTCATTAATTGGAAATCATTACAAGCAAATATGATTGGTCTATTATATAGCTGGGTTTTTAACCAATTGCTATGCTCTCCACTTAAATTTAAACTAAGATATTGCCATTGGCTTGGCGTGTGATCAGAAAGATATTGAGGATGGGCATACCAATTGTAAACAACGCCATGTAGGCGTTTGGCGACTAAATCATTTTGTTGTGGCTTAGCGATGCGTAAGGCGATATCTGCCTGACGTTGGTGTAAATTACTTATATTTGTCTCGCTTTGTAGAATTAATCGAATATTCTGAAAGCGTTGATAAAATTCCCTCAGTTTTAGACTTAGCACGCCTTTGGCGACAAATGGTGGTGCAGAGACAACCACTTCTCTTAACAGCTGTTTATGATCTTTTGCTGCTTGGGTAAATTGTTGAATATTAAGCTGTAATTTTTTTGCTTCATGATATAGGTGCTTCCCCTCATCTGTCAGCAAATAACGTTTGTTGATGCGATTAAATAAATGTATCTCAAGTTGTTTTTCTAAACGCTCAATTCGACGGGAAACCGTGGAATGTTCTACTTCAAGTACATTTGCCGCTGCGGTTAGAGTCTGTTTTTCAACTAACAGGATGAAATAATGCAGATCGTTCCAGTCTAAGTTCATTTTATTGTGCATAAATAAACAATGTTGTGCATTTTATGTATTTTATTGAACATAAGCAAGAAGTAAACTGCAGCGTGTTTTACAAAACTGGAAGTTAAAATGAAGAAAATCAAAATTGAAGTGTACTCGGATTATGCTTGCCCATTTTGTTATATAGGCAAGCGTTATTTAGAGCAAGCATTAGAGCAATTTGAATATGCAGAAAACGTGGAAATCATCCATAAAGCTTATGAATTATATCCACAAATTGGAAGTGAAGTAACAGGTACAACACAAGAGCGTATTGAATGGAAATACCATAAAACTGCAGAGGAAGCTCTTGAGATGATTCGCAATATTGAGAGTTTAGCAATACGAGCAGGGATTGCGATGAATTATGAAAACACTCAAAACACAAACACGTTTACCGCTCATCGTTTGGCAAAATTTGCTGAAAGAAAAGGTAAAGGTGAGGAAATGCATGAACGCTTGATGAAAGCCTATTTTGTTGAGAATCTTCCCCTCGCAGATTGTGAAAATTTAGTGAGATTGGCGGCTGATATTGGTCTGAACGAAACGGAGGTAATGGAATTTCTAGATGATGATTTACTGTCTGATGAGGTATGCAGCGATGAAGAACAAGCCAAACAAATTGGTGTAGAAGCCGTACCATTTTTTATGATTAACGGTGAAATTTCTGTGCTGGGCTCACAACCACCCGAACAATTCTTATTACTGCTTGAGCAAATATATCAAGCTAATAATACTCAATTTGCTCAAGGGGTAAGTTGTGGGATTGACGGATGTCATTAATATATAAATTTTCAATATGAGGAAAGGACATATGAATAAAAAATTAGTCAGTTTATTCACCGGTACGGTACTTGCCGTGTCTATGAGTGCGGCATTCGCTTCACCAATCTACACGCCCGCTAAAAATATTGTTCCCATGCAATTAACCCAAGTCCCTGGTTACTATCGAGTGATGTTGGGAGATTTTGAAGTAACCGCATTATATGATGGTACCGCTTCTTTAGATTCGGCTTTGTTTGCTAATTATAGCAGACTTAGCCAAGAAGAATTAGAGGCGATGATTAATCATGAGTTTTCCCCTCGTACTTCCACTGGCGGGGTTGATACGGCGATTATTGCTTTTTTAATCAATACCGGAGAGAACTTAATTTTGGTGGATGCGGGTAAAGGTGATGTGCAAGCGCCGATTTTTATTGATGAAAAAGGTATATTGCTTCAAAGTCTTGAAGCTGCTGGATATAAAGCTGAACAGATTGATATCATTCTACCTACTCATATGCACGCTGATCATTTCAGTGGTGTCACGTTAAATGGCAAAATGGTCTTTCCTAATGCAACGATTTATTTATCTAATCAAGAAAAATCTTTTTGGCTGGATACCGCAATGGATAAAATCTCAGAGAATGCCAAGCCTTTTGTACAATGGGCTCGTGATGCCACCGCCCCCTATTTAAAAGCGAATAAGGTGAAATTTTATAATGCCGGTGATGAAGTGATTCCAAATGTGAAATCTGTTCCATTATTTGGCCATACACCAGGGCATAGTGGTTTCATTTTCGAATCAAAAGGCAAAAAAATGCTTGTATGGGGAGATTTAATGCACAACCACGCCATTCAAATGAAACACCCTGAAGTCGCCGTTGATTTTGATGCGGATTCCATTTCAGCACGTAAAAGCCGTATGAATATGCTACCTGAAATTGTGAAAGACAAAATGTTGGTTGCGGGAGCACATTTACCCTTCCCCGGATTAGGACATTTGAAAGCAGAAAGAGAAGGAGGATATCGTTGGATCCCTGTTGAATATCGTATTTTTCGTAAAAATTAACTAAATTTTGACCGCATTTCTGTCATTGAAAAAGGAAAAGTGCGGTCATTTTATGAGGTGTTGTTTTATGCTATTTCACCAATATCGGGGAGAATGGATACTGTTTATAGCAACAATTGCCGCGGCACTGGGTTGGCTATTTTCAAAAAATGCTATTACCGAATTACCTGCCGTTGCCTTTGTGAGTTTGCGTTTTTCCGCTGCTGCATTAATTTTTCTTCCCTTTGCTTGGAAACAATTATGTGGTCTCAATACACAACAATGGAAACAAAGCATGTTAGTCGGATTTTCTTTTAGCTTATATTTATTTTGTTGGGTGCTGGGCATAAAGTTTACTACCGAATTAGGAAAAGGGGCATTTCTATTAAGCTTGGCAATGCTTGCTGCCCCATTGATTGCATGGGGTATTTACAAACAACGTCCCATCATACAATTTTGGTTTGCATTACCTGTTGCGGTCATAGGAATGTATTTCTTAGCGTCGGGTGGGGGCGATTCTAGCGAAAGTGTTCAACTTGATACGCTATTCTTTTTGCTCACAGCACTTTGGGCGGCTATTCAATTTGTGCTTAATCGCCACTACGCTCAATTTATTCCGATATTAGCACTGACAACAATTCAGCTCAGTATGGTTGGTGCTTTTTGTGGCATCTATTCATTCATGGTTGAATCAATTCCAACACAAATTAGCTCAAACACTTGGATATGGCTAGGCTTAAGTATTTTGATTGGTACAAATCTTCGTTTTTTCCTTCAAACCTTAGGGCAAAAGCTGAGTGATATGGGTAACGGTGCATTAATCATGATTCTAGAACCTGTATGGACAATGTTGCTTAGTGTGATTTTTATGGCAGAAGTGATGAGTATATCTAAAATTATCGGCTGTATTTTTATTTTAATGGCATTAGTTCTATATCGATTGAATATTAATGGCATTCGACAATTAATCAATCGTTATAGATAGATTTTTCAATAAGAATACTCTGGAATCCGGGGTTGCTAGCATTGATACTAGCTGAGTTTGAGGCAGAAAAATAATTCCTCAATTTCCCTTTTAGATAATTCTCGATATTTGCCATTTGGTAGCCCTTCAATGGAAAATTTTCCTATGGCGTAACGAACCAAACGCAGTGTTGGGAAACCAATGTGGGCAGTCATTCGTCTCACTTGGCGATTTCGCCCCTCAGTGATTTTTATCTCTAACCAAGAGGTGGGAATGGATTTTCGTTCACGGATAGGTGGCGTGCGAGCCCATAAATTGGGGGCAGGAATCAACCGCACTTTTGCCGGTTTTGTCATGCCATCTTTAAGTTGGATACCCTGACGCAAAGGGATGAGGTCTTGCTCATTGGGTTCACCCTCTACTTGAACCCAGTAGGTTTTTTCGGTTTTGAAATGGGGATCGGCAAGGCGATGTTGTAATTCCCCATTATTGGTGAGAATGAGTAAGCCTTCACTATCTCTATCTAATCGTCCCGCAGCATAAATATGGGGAATTGGAATAAAATGCTTGAGTGTTGCCCGCTCATTCTCATCTGTGAATTGGCTGAGCACATTGAAAGGTTTGTTGAAAAGAATGACTCGGATTTGTGCGATTTTTTTCACGCTTGAGTATTGAGTTTTTGGCAAGGTAAAGGAAACGCCAACGGTCTTTTTGTTGGCGTTTTTACGTGTGCAGATTTTGTTCATCATTAGTGATTTTTGTGGCTAGTGCTGTATAAAATTTTATCGGTATATGCTAAAGCAATGGCTGATACAAGAAAACCAAGATGGAGTAATAATTCCCACATAATCGTTTTTTCCGGAATTTTTGCCGCATTGACAAAAGTTTGAAGCAAATGAATGGATGAAATGCTGATAATTGACATGGAAAGTTTAACTTTGAGCACGGTGGCATTAACATGGCTCATCCATTCAGGTTGATCAGGGTGATTACGGGTTCTTAATTTGGACACAAAAATCTCATAGCCGCCAAGTGTGACCATCACTAATAGATTGGCAATCATCACCACATCAATCAAATTTAAGACCGCTAACATAATAGTTTCGGAATCCATTTCATTAACATGAGTAATCAAGTGCCAAAGGGATTTCATAAATTTATAGGCATAAATTCCCTGTACGACAATGAGCCCTAAATAAATGGGTAATTGTAGCCAACGACTGCTAAAAATCATCTTACCGAGTGTACTGGATTGCTCATTATATTTTGTATAGGGATCGGGTTGAGGTTTTTGTTGTTCCATTTTTCTTTCCTAACATCGTTTATCAATAAATAAAAAGTCGCCAAAAAATAGCAACCATTTTTACAAATGGCAATATAGCGATTATTTTTTTTCTTGAGAGATTAGAGTTAAACGGCTTAAATCTAAGTCATTATTTAATAATTCTACGCTCGGCATGATCTTGTTGGCTTTGGCGGATAAATCCTTAAAGCGCTCCACTTTACCAAATAAGCCTTGCTGTCCGACTAATGCGGTTACAGTACTATTATATTGATTGCTGACAGTTGATAGAGTATTACCTAATTTATTCAAACGTTCTGCGACTAAGCAAATTTGGTTATAAATTTCTCCTGCCTTTTCGGCGATTTCTTTCGCTTCCGCATTGCCTCGCTCAATACGCCATAGGTTGGCGACTGTACGCAGAATTGGCATTAAGGTTGTGTGCGACACCAGAATGACGTTTTTTTCATAACCATAATTAAAGAGGTTGGCATCCAGTTTTAATGCCTCAATATAGGCCGGTTCAACAGCGATAAACATCAGTACAAAATTTGGGCTACGCATACCGATTAAATTATTGTAATCCTTTTTGTTTAGATCATCTATGTGATTTTTTAAGGCTTTAATATGTTCTCGAAGTAAACGCTCACGTTCAAAATCATCCGCAGAATTGACCGCACTTTCATAGGCGATGAGGGACATTTTGCTGTCAATAATGAGGTGTTTTTCATCGGGTAAATTCAGCACAAAATCGGGATAATTACGCCCACCTTGCTCATCTTTAAAATGGGCTTGTGCGCTATAGTGAACGTTTTCAACCAGACCGGCAAGCTGTAATGCTCGCTCTAATTGCACTTCTCCCCAATTGCCAAGGGTTTTCTTCTCACCTTTTAAAGCCGAGGTTAAATTATTTGCCTCTTGAGACATATTTAACCCGATTTCCAGCACTTTTTTGATTTCAGCTTCTAAACCGGCATTGCCTTTCAATGATTCTGAGTGGATTTCATTCACTCGTTTTTGAAAGCCCTCAATTTGTTCACGGAAAGGTTTAAGCAAGGTTTCCAAGGCCGTTTGGTTAGTTTGATTAAAAGACCGACTTTTTTCATCCAAAATACGATTGGCGAGATTTTGAAATTCAATACCAAGTTGCTGTTTCGATTGCTCAATATTTTGCTGCTGTTCAGCAAAATGTTTTTCTTTTTCTGCCAAAGTGGTTTTCAAACCGGTCAGTTCTTGAGAAAGTGCGGTCAATTTTTCCGTTAAATTTTGTTGCTCTTGTTCTTTACGCAAGAGATGGCTCTGGCTTTGTTGTAGTTGGCTTTGTAAACTCTCAACCTGTGCAGAGGCTATACCAAAACGTTCTTTCAATGCAGTGAGCTGCGTGGCGATTTGTTCATTGCGAGCCTGCTCTTCATCTAATTCTTTGGCAAGGTAAGAAATTTTTTCATCACGCTCGTTTAATCGAATTTGTAGCCCTTCGCTTTCTGTTTGGGCTTTCACCGCTCGCTGTTCCAAAAGATTTTTTTGTTGATTGAGCAAATCAAAACGCTCGGCAAGTTGGTTAAAATCATGATTAGTTTTATTCAAATCTTGTTGTAATTCTTGAACATCACGCATACGGCGAGCCAGTAGAAAAAAGAGAATAATAAGAATAAAAAGCGATATGCCAAGAAGTGTAAGAAAAGAGGGGGTTATCCACATTGTCATAAATAAATCTCAAAATTTTTGCGAATTTTACCACAAGGAGACATTTGGGGGGAGGGGCACAGTCAAGCGCAAAGTGCGGTCATTTTTTATCGTATTTTTTGTTCAACGTATATTGGCACTTGAATTTTCCAAATCCTATCGCCATATAACGGGCAAGTTTTTTCAAAAAAGGACAGAAGAATGACAACAATCGTCAGTGTGCGCCGTAATGGGCAAGTGGTGGTAGGGGGAGACGGACAAGTTTCTTTAGGCAATACCGTGATGAAAGGCAATGCACGCAAGGTACGCCGTTTATACAACGGCAAGGTGTTAGCGGGTTTTGCCGGTGGGACGGCAGATGCTTTCACTTTATTTGAATTGTTTGAACGTAAGTTGGAAATGCACCAAGGGCATTTATTGAAAAGTGCGGTGGAATTGGCGAAAGATTGGCGAACGGATCGGGCATTGCGTAAATTAGAAGCGATGTTGATTGTGGCGGATGAAAAAGAAAGCCTGATTATCACCGGAATCGGCGATGTGGTACAACCGGAAGAAGATCAAATTTTGGCGATTGGTTCAGGTGGTAATTATGCCTTATCTGCTGCTCGTGCGTTAGTTGAAAACACGGATCTTTCTGCTCGTGAAATTGTTGAAAAATCATTAAAAATTGCAGGTGATATTTGTGTGTTCACCAACACCAATTTCACTATTGAAGAATTACCGAATTAAGGAAAATATTATGTCTGAAATGACACCTCGAGAAATTGTTTCTGAATTAGATCAACATATTATTGGACAAGCAGATGCCAAAAGAGCGGTCGCTATTGCACTTCGTAATCGTTGGCGTCGTATGCAACTGCAAGAACCGTTACGCCATGAAGTTACGCCTAAAAATATTCTCATGATTGGACCTACCGGTGTGGGTAAAACCGAAATTGCCCGCCGTTTGGCAAAATTAGCCAATGCCCCTTTCATTAAAGTTGAAGCCACTAAATTTACCGAAGTAGGCTATGTAGGAAAGGAAGTCGATTCAATTATTCGTGATTTAACGGATAGCGCAATGAAATTGGTTCGCCAACAAGAAATTGCAAAAAATCGGGCGAAAGCGGAAGATGCGGCGGAAGAACGTATTCTTGATGCGCTGTTACCTCCGGCAAAAAATCAGTGGGGTGAGGTTGAAAACCAAGATAGCAACAGCAGTACGCGTCAGGCATTCCGTAAAAAATTACGTGAAGGTCAGTTAGATGATAAAGAGATTGAAATTGATGTGTCCGCCGGTGTTTCCATGGGGGTAGAAATTATGGCGCCTCCGGGCATGGAGGAAATGACTAATCAGTTGCAATCCATGTTCCAAAATCTGGGTAGCGAAAAAACCAAAAAACGCAAAATGAAAATCAAAGACGCATTAAAAACGTTGATTGATGATGAAGCGGCAAAATTGATTAATCCGGAAGAATTGAAACAAAAAGCTATTGAGGCAGTGGAGCAAAACGGTATCGTATTTATTGATGAGATTGATAAAATCTGCAAAAAAGGTGAATACAGCGGCGCGGATGTTTCCCGTGAAGGGGTACAACGTGATTTGCTCCCGTTGGTGGAAGGCTCAACGGTCAGCACCAAGCATGGTATGGTGAAAACGGATCATATTTTATTTATTGCATCCGGTGCGTTCCAAGTGGCGCGTCCTTCGGATTTAATCCCAGAATTACAAGGACGTTTGCCGATTCGTGTGGAACTTTCCGCCCTAAGTGCGGCTGATTTTGAGCGAATTTTAACAGAGCCTAACGCATCTTTAACCGAGCAATATAAAGCCTTAATGGCAACGGAAGGGGTGAATATTGAATTTACCCAAGATGCGGTGAAAAAAATCGCCGAAGCAGCATTCCGTGTCAATGAGAAAACGGAAAATATCGGTGCTCGTCGTTTACATACGGTGATGGAGCGTTTGATGGATAAAATCTCCTTTAATGCGAGTGATATGAATGGTCAAACCGTGAATATTGATGAAGCCTACGTGGCGGATGCCTTGGGTGAAGTTGTCGAAAACGAAGATTTGAGCCGTTTTATTCTCTAATTAATTTTTAAGAGAAAAAGGTCTAGCAAACGCTAGACCTTTCTTTTTTAATTGAACGTATCACACTGGCTCGGATTGCCCGTTTGTAGCCCTTTTCTAAACCAAGTTAGGCGTTGGGCGGAGGTGCCATGGGTAAAGCTATCCGGAACCACATAGCCTTGTCCGCGTTTTTGTAGGCGATCATCCCCCACCGCTTCCGCCGCATTAAAGGCTTTTTCTTCGTCTCCTCGTTCAAATAAACCACTTTTCACCGCTTGATTTGCCCAAACACCGGCAAAACAATCCGCTTGTAGTTCCAATTTTACTGAAAGTTGATTAGCCGTTTTGCGATCGGTACTTTGTTGTGCGCGGTGAACTTGTCCTAAGACGCCGAGTAAGTTTTGCACATGATGCCCTACCTCGTGAGCAATAACATAGGCAAATGCTGAATCACCGGCCGCGCCCAATTTATTTTTCATATCATTATAAAAAGAGAGATCGAGGTAAACTTTGTGATCATTCGGGCAGTAGAACGGCCCCATTGCCGCTTGTCCCGTACCACAAGCTGTAGAGGTTGCGCCGCTGTATAATACCATTACGGGTTCTTGATATTGATAACCCATTTGTTTGAAGTAATTTCCCCACACGGCTTCGGTATCGGCTAACACGACTTTTGATAAACCGGCAAGTTGTTGTTCCTCTTGGGTTTCTAATCGTTGATAGGATTGACCTGAAAAATCAGGCGTACCGACCAAACCGGATAAATCAACGCCATAATAAGCTCCGACCAATAAAATAATAAATCCTAAAATACCGGTGCCTTTTCCTCCGCCAAAATTACCACCGGAACCCCGTCTGTCTTCAATATTTGAACTCTCTCTTCTACCTTGCCAACGCATAATCGCCTCTTTACCTATGATTAAAAATGAGTGCATTCTACCAAAGTGCGGTCAGCTTTAAAGCCTTTTTGCTGAAAGATTTACAAGTATTTACGCAGTGTTTTATGGACTTCCTCATTATTTTTCAGTATTGTAGGGGACGAAATTCACAACTGAAAAGGAGTAAAAATGGGCTTATTTGATTTTGTTGGCGATATCGGCAGAAAACTTTTTTCTAAAGAGGAAGAAGCATCAAAAGCGGTGACTGAGCACATCGCAGAAGATAATCCCGGTGTAGAAAATCTTTCTGTGACCGTTGAAAATGGAGTGGCAAATATTCAAGGTGTGGCTTCTACTGCCGCTGCTTTGGAAAAAGCGGTGTTAATGGCGGGAAACATTCAGGGGATTACTTCCGTTACCAGCGATGCTACCATCAGTAGTGGTGAAACTTTAGCCTCTGACGATACTTTCTATGTGATTCAAAAAGGTGATACCCTTTGGAAAATTGCAGAAAAAACTTATGGTAACGGGGCAAAATACACCGCGATTGTTGAAGCCAATAAAGAGGTGATTAAAGACGCGGATAAAATTTTCCCAGGGCAAAAAATTCGCTTGCCGAAAGATTTATAAGAACTTAAAAGTGCGGTCAGTTTCCACCGCACTTTTTTATTGCTAAAAATTGTTGATAAATTCGTCAAAATAGGATGGATTTGAGGCGGTTTATTGACTTTCTATCGACTGGTTGATTTTATTTCGTTATAATTCGCCAGTTTTTTATCGCTATTATTTTTTAACAACGTGTTCGGTGAGAGTTTGGCCGAGCGCAAAAATAAATTGAGGTTACAAATGTCATTAAATATTGAAACAACCCAAGGTTTAGAGCGCCGTGTGGCTATCACCGTTCCTGCGGAAACTGTTGAAAAGGCAACACGTGAAGAATTTAAACGTGCGGCAAAAAATGTGCGTGTGGATGGATTCCGTAAAGGTAAAGTGCCTGCGCACATTATTGAACAACGTTTTGGCGCATCAATTCGTCAAGATGTATTAAACGATTTATTACCACGCCATTTCTTTGATGCGGTGATTGCAGAGAAAATTAATATTGCAGGTCGTCCGACTTTTGCAATCGAAACCTTTGAACAAGGCAAAGATTTGGTATTTAACGCTACTTTTGAAGTGTATCCGGAAGTGCAATTAAAAGGTTTAGAAAATATCAAAGTTGAAAAACCAACCGTTGAAATTAAAGATGCAGACATTGATAAAATGGTCGATGTGTTACGTAAACAGCAAGCAACTTGGGCGGAAAGCCAAGATGTGGCAAAAGCAGATGATCGTGTAACAATTGATTTTATCGGTTCTATTGATGGCGAAGAGTTTGAGGGCGGAAAAGCCTCCGATTTCGTTTTATTCATGGGACAAGGTCGTATGATCCCGGGCTTTGAAGAGGGTATCGTAGGTCATAAAGTCGGTGAGCAATTTGATATTGATGTGACTTTTCCTGCGGAATATCATGCGGAGAATTTGAAAGGTAAAGCGGCTAAATTCGCCATTACTCTGAAAAAAGTTGAAAACATGGTATTGCCTGAGTTAACCGATGAATTTGTGGCTAAATTTGGTCCTAATACCAAAACCGTTGAAGATTTACGCGCAGAAATCCGTAAAAATATGGAACGTGAATTGAAAAATGCCTTAGTTTCTCGCGTGAAACAACAAGTTATCAACGGTTTAATTGAACAAAATCCGATTGACGTACCATCTTCCGCTGTTGAAGAAGAAATTAACGTGTTACGTAACCAAGCGGCGCAACGTTTTGGTGGTAATACTCAACAGGCTGCACAATTACCACGTGAATTATTTGAAGCGGATGCGAAGCGCCGTGTTCAAGTCGGTTTATTATTCTCTGAAGTAATCAAATCAAACGAATTGAAAGCTGATGAGGAACGTGTTAAAACCATGATTTCAGATATTGCTTCTGCCTACGAACAACCGGCTGAAGTGGTTGAATATTACAGTAAAAATGAAGAGTTAATGAATAATATTCGCAATGTTGTGTTAGAAGAACAAGCGGTTGATGCGGTTCTTGCAAAAGCACAAGTGACCGAAAAAGCATCTTCATTTGATGAAATTATGAATCCACAAGCTTAATTTTCATTGATTAAAAAGTGCGGTCGTTATTTTTAGAAGAACGGCCGCATTTTTATTTGTAGCGGTTTCAGGTAGAATATTCAGAATTTTTAGACATAATAATAGGTGAGAAAATGGCATTAGTTCCTATGGTCGTAGAACAAACTTCACGTGGCGAGCGTTCTTACGATATTTATTCCCGTTTATTAAAAGAGCGTGTGATTTTTTTAACAGGTGAAGTGGAAGATCGCATGGCAAATTTAATTGTTGCCCAGTTATTGTTTTTAGAGTCGGAAGATCCGACAAAGGACATCAATATTTATATTAATTCCCCTGGAGGCTCTGTAACTGCCGGAATGGCAATTTATGATACGATGCAATTTGTTAAATCAGATATACGTACACTTTGTATCGGTCAGGCGTGTTCTATGGGCGCTTTCTTATTAGCCGGAGGAACGGCCGGTAAACGGGCGGCTTTGCCGAATTCACGAGTGATGATTCATCAGCCTCTAGGTGGATATCGTGGTCAGGCATCGGATATTCAGATTCACGCACAAGAAATTTTGAAAATTAAACATACCTTAAATGATCGTTTAGCATTTCATACAGGACAAAGTATTGAACGAATTGAACGAGACACGGATCGTGATAATTTTATGTCTGCTGAGGAAGCCAAAGCCTATGGCTTAGTGGATGAGGTGTTGATTAAACGTTAAGGATTGAAGATGACAACAGAACATAAAGATTTACATTGCTCTTTTTGTGGCAAAGAAAAAAGCGAAGTTGATAAATTGATTGCCGGAACAGAGGGCTACATCTGTAACGAGTGCATTGAGCTCTGTCATTCAATGTTGGAAGACAATAATGAAGAGGGGAGCGAAAATGTGGTTGAAAATGAGATCAAGCTGCCGACACCTCATGAAATTCGTGCGCATTTAGATGATTATGTGATTGGTCAGGATTATGCGAAGAAAGTGCTTTCTGTGGCGGTGTATAATCACTATAAACGCTTACGCTCCAATCATGAAAATAATGAAGTAGAGTTAGGTAAAAGTAATATTTTACTGATTGGGCCGACAGGGAGTGGTAAAACACTGCTTGCGCAAACTTTGGCTCGTCAATTGAATGTGCCTTTTGCGATGGCTGATGCTACCACTTTGACTGAGGCGGGTTATGTTGGAGAGGATGTTGAAAATGTGCTCCAAAAACTGCTACAAAATTGTGATTACGATACTGAAAAAGCAGAGCAAGGCATCATTTATATTGATGAGATTGATAAAATTAGCCGTAAATCAGAAGGGGCATCAATTACGCGTGATGTGTCGGGTGAAGGCGTACAGCAAGCGTTATTAAAACTGATTGAAGGAACGATAGCATCAGTACCTCCACAAGGGGGGCGTAAACATCCTCAACAAGAAATGTTGAAAGTGGATACGTCAAAAATTTTGTTTATTTGTGGTGGGGCATTTGCAGGATTAGACAAAATTATTTCTAAGCGTACCCAAACTGCAACAAGTATTGGTTTTGATGCAAAAGTGGAGAAAGAGGCAGAAGATCAAGTTTTGTCTGAATTATTCCGTCAAGTGGAGCCGGACGATTTAATGAAATTTGGATTAATTCCTGAATTTATTGGACGTTTACCGGTGATTGCCCCCCTAAGTGAATTAGATGAAGAGGCATTGGTACAAATTCTTACACAGCCTAAAAATGCATTAATCAAGCAGTTCCAAGCATTGTTTGGTTTAGAAAAGGTGGAATTAGAGTTTACCCCTGAAGCATTGAATGCGATGGCTAAAAAAGCACTTGAGCGTAAAACCGGTGCTAGAGGTTTACGTTCAATTGTTGAAACCTTATTACTTGATACAATGTATGATTTGCCTTCTATTGAGAACCTTGAAAAAGTGGTTGTTGATGAAGCTAGTGTGCTTGAAGATCAGGCACCGAAATTGGTTTATCATTCTTAAGGTTTATTTAAGTAAGAAAGTGCGGTTGATTTTTTTATTATTTTGATGTTCTTTATTTTTCAATAGGCAATCTAAAAAGAAAATGCTACAATCGCACGTTCCTAATTCATTCTTAACCCCCTCTTTTTAAACGGATTCAATTATGGCAACTGAAATTGTTGATAAAAAGAAAAAAACAGAAGAGCCGATGGAAGATAAATCAAAAGGTCTAAACACATTGCTTTGGGTCTTAGTGGCTGTTTTCTTCGCCGTCGCGGCGATTGGTAATGTTTATTTCCAAAAAGTTTATTCAGCGCCCGTTCGGGTGATTGGTATGGCGATTGTGCTTGTCTTAGCATTTGTTTTTGCTGCGATCACGAATCAGGGTACAAAAGCGCGTCATTTCTTTAAAGAAGCAAAAAATGAAGCGCGTAAAGTGGTATGGCCGACTCGTTCAGAAACGCGTCAAACGACGTTAATTGTCATGGGGGTGACTGTCGTGGCCTCATTGTTTTTCTGGGCGACAGACTCTATTATCGTATCAATTATTAACTTCTTAACCGATTTGAGATTCTAAAATGACGGAAGAAACAACAGTATCAAAAAAACGTTGGTATGTACTACAAGCGTTTTCCGGTTTTGAAAGCCGTGTTGCATTGACTTTACGTGAATATATTAAACAGCACCAAATGGAAGATCAGTTTGGTGAAGTGCTAGTGCCTACTGAAGAAGTTGTAGAAAATGTTGCGGGCAAACGTCGCAAAAGTGAACGTAAATTCTTTCCTGGCTATGTGCTTGTTGAAATGGAAATGAATGATGATACGTGGCACTTAGTGAAAAGTGTCCCACGCGTAATGGGCTTTATTGGTGGAACGCCAGACAAACCCGCTCCGATCTCTAAACGTGAGGCAGACATTATTTTAAACCGTTTAGAGCAAACTGCGGATAAACCTCGCCACCGTAACGAATATCACCCGGGTGAGGAAGTTCGAGTTACGGAAGGACCATTTGCTGATTTCAATGGCACGGTAGAAGAAGTCGATTATGAAAAAGGTCGATTGAAAGTATCTGTTTCCATCTTTGGTCGTGCAACACCGGTTGAGTTGGAATTTGGTCAAGTGGAAAAAACGCTCTAATCTCAATTTTTCCAATTATATTGAACTATAACCGCATTTTTATTCTTAAAGTGCGGTTGTTTTTTAGCAATTTTCCTATGTTTTTATTTGAATTGCTTGAAAAGCAATCGCCCTTTTTATATAATCCGCAACCTGTTTATAAGCCGTTTATCGGCTTATATTTTTGTATGACACAGTATCTTTTATGAACAGTGTCGAAATCATCGGGGAGCTATTTATAGCGCTATGACCCAATTAGAGGAAAACTAAAATGGCAAAAAAAGTCCAAGCCTACGTTAAGTTGCAAGTTGCAGCGGGTATGGCAAACCCATCACCACCGGTTGGTCCGGCATTAGGTCAACAAGGTGTAAACATTATGGAATTCTGTAAAGCATTTAATGCTCGTACTGAGAGCTTAGAGAAGGGTTTACCGATTCCTGTTGTTATCACTGTCTATGCTGACCGTTCATTTACCTTTATTACTAAAACTCCACCGGCTGCCGTATTATTGAAAAAAGCAGCAGGCATCAAATCTGGTTCTGGTAAGCCGAACAAAGACAAAGTGGGTAAAGTAACTTTAGATCAAATCCGTCAAATTGCTGAAACTAAAGCAGCAGATATGACTGGTGCGACTATTGAAACCAAAATGAAATCAATCGCTGGTACTGCTCGTTCTATGGGCTTAGTGGTGGAGGAATAATACGATGGCTAAATTGACTAAAAAAATGAAAGCAATCAAAGCTGGCGTAGATTCTACTAAAGCATATGAAATCAACGAAGCAATTGCGTTATTAAAACAATTCGCAACCGCTAAATTCGTTGAAAGCGTTGATGTTGCAGTAAACTTAGGTATTGATCCTCGTAAGTCTGATCAAAACGTGCGTGGTGCAACCGTGTTACCACATGGTACAGGTCGTGAAGTTCGCGTAGCTGTATTCACTCAAGGCGCAAACGCAGATGCGGCAAAAGCAGCGGGTGCTGACTTAGTGGGTATGGAAGATTTAGCAGAGCAAATCAAGAAAGGTGAAATGAACTTTGATGTGGTTATCGCTTCTCCTGATGCAATGCGTGTTGTAGGTCAATTAGGTCAAGTATTAGGTCCACGTGGTTTAATGCCAAACCCTAAAGTTGGTACTGTAACACCAAATGTTGCTGAAGCAGTAAAAAATGCGAAATCTGGTCAGATCCGTTATCGTAACGATAAAAACGGTATCATCCACACCACCATTGGTAAAGCAAACTTCTCTGAAGAACAATTAAAAGAAAACCTTCAAGCATTATTGGCAGCTTTAACAAAGGCAAAACCAAGCACAGCAAAAGGTATCTTCATTAAGAAAGTCAGCATCTCTACTACTATGGGTGCAGGTGTCGCAGTTGACCAAGCATCACTATAATTGTGACTAACACTCTGAAAAATTTAACCGCACTTTTATTGAAGTGCGGTTTTCTTTTGTCTATTTTTTATCAAAGTTCCAACTTGAATAGATAAATTGTAATTAAATAATAAAATATTCATTCTAAAAAATTCTTGGATTGCTCTAAACATCAGATAATCGGGATTTTCATCAGCTCATATGGGGTTAATGTTGAAAAGAATAAAAAAGTGCGGTTAAAATCCGTTAAGAATTTTAATCGCACTTCATTTATCATTCTATGAAACTATTTATTCAATTTCGCTTTGTAAGTCGGGTTCATTAGGTTTTCAACGGAAAGAATATCGTCTAATTGTTCCGCCGTTAATAATCCTTTCTCTAACACAACTTCACGTACACCTTTACCGGTTTCGGCACAGATTTTACCCACTAAGTCACCATTGTGGTGACCGATAAATGGATTTAAGTAAGTCACAATACCGATTGAGTTGAATACATAGTTTTCACAAATTTCTTTGTTGACGGTAATGCCGTCCACGCATTTATCACGCAAGTTCACACAGGCATTGGTTAGTATGTCGATAGATTCAAACATGGCTTGACCAATTACTGGCTCCATCACATTCAATTGTAATTGACCGGCTTCAGATGCAAAGGTGACAGTGGTGTCATTGCCAATCACTTTAAAGCAGACTTGGTTGACTACTTCAGGGATCACCGGATTCACTTTAGCCGGCATAATAGAAGATCCGGCTTGCAATTCCGGTAGATTGATCTCTTTTAAGCCCGCACGAGGACCGGAAGAAAGTAAACGTAAGTCATTGCATACTTTAGAAAGTTTCACGGCAGTACGTTTTAATGCACCGTGTACCATGACATAAGCGCCACAATCGGAGGTAGCTTCAATGAGGTTTTCTGCTGGTGTGCAAGGTAAGCCCGTTACGTTTGCCAAGTGCTTGACGACTAATTCGGTATAACCTTGTGGCGTATTTAATCCCGTTCCGATAGCAGTTGCTCCGAGATTCACTTCTAACAACAATTCTCCGGTTCGTTTTAAATTGCGTACTTCTTCCTCAAGCAATACGGCAAAGGCTTTAAATTCTTGCCCAACGGTCATTGGTACGGCATCTTGCAATTGAGTACGTCCCATTTTTAATACGTTGCTAAACTCTTTTGCTTTATTTTCAAAACCTTCTTGTAAGTATTGAATTTTATCGACAAGTTTCAAAATACTGTTATAAACAGCAATACGGAATCCTGTTGGATAGGCATCGTTAGTCGATTGGCTGGCATTGACGTGATCCATCGGGTTGATGATATGGTAATCGCCTTTTTGGTGACCTATTTTTTCCAGTGCAAGATTTGCCACAACTTCATTGGTATTCATATTCACCGATGTCCCCGCTCCACCTTGGTAAACATCCGATGGGAATTGATCTAAGCACTTTCCTGTTGTCAGAATTTCATCACAGGCCTCCACAATGGCTTTTGCAATGTTTGTTGGAATTGCACCTAATTCACCGTTGGCGAGAGCCGTCGCTTTTTTAACCATCACCATCCCACGTACAAACTCCGGTACATCAGAAATAGTGACATTGGAAATATTAAAATTTTCAACCGCTCTTAGTGTATGAATGCCCCAGTAAGCCTCTGCAGGGACTTCGCGTTCACCAAGTAAATCGACCTCTGTTCTAAATTGAGCCATGTTAATCCACCTATATTGGTTAGTTAATTTGTGTTAATTATAGGAATTTCTGCAATAAAAAGATTGATAAAGATCACATTTTTAAAATGTGGTATCACGACATATTTTCATTTTTCGCATTAGTTTTTTTAGGGCAAATTTTTTTATTTTCCCCTTGAAAGGACGATTTTGCACCCTATTATAGTAAACGCATTTCAAACTTTAGAAGGAAATTAACAATGAATATTCGTCCATTACATGATCGTGTCATTATCAAACGTGAAGAAGTGGAAACCTTATCCGCAGGCGGTATTGTGTTAACCGGTTCTGCTGCAACAAAATCGACTCGTGCAAAAGTGTTGGCGATGGGGAAAGGTCGCATTTTAGAGAATGGTACCATTCAGCCTTTAGATGTAAAAGTAGGTGACACTATCATTTTCAATGAGGGTTATGGCGCAAAAAGTGAAAAAATCGATGGGGAAGAGGTCTTAATCATTTCTGAAAGTGATATTTTAGCGATTGTCGAATAATTTAGTGTAGGGTGGGAATCTCACCTAAGATGCATTTAATCGGATGTATAAATAATAAAAGGAAAGAAGAAAATGGCAGCAAAAGACGTAAAATTTGGTAATGATGCTCGTGCAAAAATGTTGAAAGGCGTGAATGTGTTAGCGGACGCAGTAAAAGTCACTCTTGGACCGAAAGGGCGTAATGTGATTTTAGATAAATCATTTGGCGCGCCAACTATCACTAAAGACGGTGTATCTGTCGCACGTGAGATTGAATTAGAAGATAAATTTGAAAATATGGGCGCACAAATGGTGAAAGAGGTTGCCTCTAAAGCTAATGATGCGGCCGGTGATGGTACAACGACTGCGACGGTTCTTGCACAAGCGATTGTTAGCGAAGGATTAAAAGCCGTGGCTGCGGGTATGAACCCAATGGATTTAAAGCGTGGTATTGATAAAGCGGTAAGTGCGGTTGTTTCTGAGCTTAAAACCCTTTCTAAACCTTGCGAAACTTCAAAAGAAATTGAACAAGTGGGGACGATTTCTGCAAATTCAGATAGCGTAGTGGGTCAATTGATTGCTCAGGCGATGGAAAAAGTGGGGAAAGAAGGTGTCATCACGGTAGAAGATGGTACCGGTCTTGAAGATGAATTAGCGGTTGTGGAAGGTATGCAATTCGATCGCGGTTATCTCTCTCCATATTTCATTAACAAACCGGAAACCGCAACCGTTGAATTGGATAATCCATATATCTTGTTAGTGGATAAAAAAATTGCCAATATTCGCGAATTACTACCTGTATTAGAAGCGGTGGCGAAAGCGGGTAAACCATTACTAATTATTGCTGAAGATGTGGAGGGTGAAGCCCTTGCGACTTTAGTGGTGAACACGATGCGTGGTATTGTGAAAGTGGCTGCGGTGAAAGCGCCGGGCTTTGGTGATCGTCGTAAAGCCATGTTGCAAGATATTGCAATCTTAACTGCTGGTACAGTGATTTCTGAAGAAATTGGTATGGAGCTTGAAAAAGCGACATTAGAAGATCTTGGTCAAGCAAAACGTGTGGTGATTAACAAAGATAACACGACTATCATTGATGGGGTGGGTGAGCAAGCTCAAATTAATGGTCGAGTAGCTCAAATTCGTCAGCAAATTGAAGAATCTACCTCTGATTATGACAAAGAAAAACTTCAAGAGCGTGTAGCGAAATTAGCAGGTGGTGTTGCGGTGATCAAAGTTGGTGCGGCAACAGAAGTGGAAATGAAAGAGAAAAAAGACCGTGTAGATGATGCATTACACGCAACCCGTGCAGCAGTGGAAGAAGGTATCGTTGCCGGTGGTGGCGTAGCCTTGGTGCGTGCAGCCTCTAAAGTGGCAGCAAGCCTACAAGGTGATAATGAAGAGCAAAATGTGGGAATCAAACTTGCATTGCGTGCGATGGAAGCGCCTTTACGTCAAATTGTCACCAATGCCGGAGAAGAAGCCTCTGTTGTGGCTAGTGCAGTGAAAGCAGGAGAAGGTAACTTCGGTTATAACGCAAGCACTGAACAATATGGTGATATGTTGGAAATGGGTATTCTAGATCCAACAAAAGTTACCCGCTCAGCATTACAATTCGCGGCATCGGTAGCCGGCTTAATGATTACCACTGAGTGTATGGTTACTGAGCTTCCAAAAGAAGAAAAAGCAGATTTAGGTGCCGGAATGGGTGGTATGGGAGGCATGGGCGGAATGATGTAATTTTTCCTCCTATGACAAGATAGAAAGGGCGGTCGTTTTTCCATTGGAAAAGCGATCGCTTTTTTATTGATAAAGGTTTACACTGAAAAGCCTTTTTACTAAGGAAATAAATAATGACGATTTCTCAAACCGAACTTAATCAGCAACTCAAATCCAACGGCATAGGTATTAACGCAACAGAACTTCACGGTTTCTTAAGTGGCTTAATTTGTGGTGGTATCAAAGACCAAAGTTGGCAACCGCTAGTTTACCAATTTACCAACGAGAATCATGCTTATCCGACTATACTTTTGGAAACGGTGACTAAACTTTATCAAATAATTTCTAAAACATTGGCGGATGTTGAAAGCTTTTCTTTTGAGTTAGGGCTAGTGGAACATGATAATGTATTTGCACGTGCAGATAGTTTATCTGAATGGGCGAATCATTTTTTACTTGGCTTAGGATTAGCACAACCGTATTTGGATCGAGAAAAAGGTGAAATTGCCGAGGCTGTAGATGATTTACATGATATTTGCCAACTGGGGTATGATGAAGATGACGATGAAGAAGAAATGGCCGAAGCGCTTGAGGAGATCGTTGAATATGTTCGGACGATTGCGACCTTGTTTTATACTCAATTTAATCAATCGTCAGCAGTAGGAAAACAACTATTACACTAAAATAGCAGTAAAATAACATCTTTACTCCCTTAAACGGCTCATATAAAGGATAAAAAAATGGATCTAGCGTATATGGCAGAATTGCCACAAGAAGAATTTGTAGAACGCCGTCAAAAAGTGCTGGCGAAAATGCAGACTAATTCAGCGTTGTTACTGTTTTCTGAAATTGAAAAACGTCGTAATAATGATTGTACTTTTCCGTTTCGCCAAGATAGTTACTTTTGGTATTTAACCGGTTTTAATGAACCGAATGCCGCCTTACTATTGGTGAAGACCGAACAATTTGAAAAAACAATCATTCTTCTTAGACCGCGAGATCCTTTACTTGAAACTTGGAACGGCCGTCGTTTAGGCGTAGAATGGGCCCCTGAAAAACTCAATATAAATGAGGCATATTCTATTGATGATTTTAATGTCGTTTTTCCTAAAATTACTGAAAATCTGACCGCACTTTACTATGCGCCGGAGCTTCATTTGTGGGGAGACAAATTACTGTCAGAAAGTGCGGTTAATTTTGCTGAAATTTTAGATTGGCGTCCTATCATTAGTGAAATGCGCTTGATTAAATCCCCTAATGAAATTCGATTAATGCAACAAGCCGGACAAATTACTGCATTAGCGCATATCAAAGCAATGCAAGAAACCCGCCCTAATCGCTTTGAGTATGAAATTGAAAGTGAAATTTTGCATGAATTTAATCGTCATGGGGCACGTTTTGCTTCTTATAATTCCATTGTCGCTGGGGGGGATAATGCCTGTATTTTGCATTACACAGAAAATGATCAACCACTGAAAGAGGGTGATTTAGTTTTAATTGATGCAGGATGTGAGTTTGCGATGTATGCAGGTGATATCACCCGTACGTTTCCTGTAAATGGCAAATTTACTCAAGCTCAGCGTGAGATTTATGACTTAGTACTGAAAGCGCAAAAACGTGCGATAGAATTATTGGTACCGGGTAATTCAATTAAAAGTGTGAATGATGAAGTGATCCGTATTAAAGTACAAGGATTAGTCGACTTAGGCATATTACAGGGAAATGTCGAGTCGTTGATAGAACAAAAAGCCTATCGCCAATTTTATATGCACGGGTTAGGGCATTGGCTGGGCTTAGATGTGCACGATGTGGGGGAATATGGCGAAGAACGTTGCCGAACCCTAGAAGTCGGTATGGTGCTCACCGTTGAGCCGGGGTTGTATATCTCCGAAGACGCGAAGGTGCCGGAGCAATATAGAGGTATTGGCGTGCGTATTGAAGATAATTTACTTATAACGGAATATGGCAATAAAATCTTAACAGCAGCCGTACCAAAAGAGATTGATGCTATTGAAAATCTAATGCAAAAAAAATGAACAATTTCTCAAAATGTGATCGAGAGCAAGTTTTTTTGAGAATTGAAGTGCTACTATGATGTGGAAAGATAGTTCCAATCAGATAAGGAGTCGATTATGTATAAGCATATTTTAGTTGCAGTGGATCTTTCCGATGAAAGCGCTTTCTTACTAAAAAAAGCGGTTGGCATTGCCAAGCGCCATGAGGCTAAACTTTCAATTATCCATGTAGATGTGAATTTTTCGGATCTTTATACCGGATTGGTTGATGTCAATATGTCATCTATGCAAGATCGAATTTCAAGTGAAACTCAGAAGGCATTATTAAGCCTCGCAGAAAATGCAAGTTATCCGGTTCAGGAAAAATTGAGTGGTAGTGGTGATTTACGTCAGGTACTGACGGATGCGATTGAGCAGTATGATATTGATTTATTGGTAACAGGTCATCATCAAGATTTTTGGAGTAAATTAATGTCATCAACACGTCAAGTGATGAATACGGTTAAGATTGATATGTTAGTTGTTCCGCTTCGTGATGAATAATAGTATTTGTTTGTTAACAACCTGAAATAAATTTTAACCGCACTTCTTCAGATTGAATGATGAAGTGCGGTTTTATTTTTAAGTTTCAGTGAGTATTTTATGCAAGTATGTTTTATAAAAAGTAATAGGTCGTTTAAATAATAAACAAAGATGGATAATTACTATTAAAAAGCCTTTCTCTAAACTCAAAAAGTATGCAAGAATAATGCGTTTCAGTTTTTAACTTTAAATTATTTGTAACGACAGGTTTGTGATGAAAACAACAGCGGAAATTAGACAATCGTTCCTTGATTTTTTCCATAGTAAGGGACATCAGGTGGTGGCGAGTAGTTCACTTGTTCCTGAAAATGATCCGACATTGCTTTTTACCAATGCTGGAATGAACCAATTTAAAGATGTATTCCTTGGTTTAGATAAACGCCCTTACTCGCGAGCAACAACAGCACAACGTTGCGTTCGAGCAGGTGGAAAACACAATGACTTAGAAAATGTGGGTTATACCGCACGCCATCATACTTTCTTTGAAATGTTGGGTAATTTCAGTTTCGGGGATTATTTCAAGCATGATGCTATTAATTTTGCATGGGAGTTTTTAACTTCTCCTCAGTGGCTCGGTTTACCTAAAGAAAAATTGTGGGTTACCGTATATGAAACGGATAATGAAGCCTATGATATTTGGAATAAAGAAATTGGTGTGCCGGTAGAGCGTATTATCCGAATTGGTGATAATAAAGGGGCACCTTATGCATCTGACAATTTCTGGGCAATGGGAGATACCGGTCCTTGTGGACCATGCACTGAAATTTTCTACGATCATGGTGAGCATATTTGGGGGGGGCCTCCAGGTTCGCCTGAAGAAGATGGCGATCGTTATATTGAAATTTGGAATGTTGTTTTCATGCAATATAATCGCTTGGCAGACGGTACCATGGAGAAATTGCCTCGTCCATCTGTAGATACCGGTATGGGGTTAGAACGTATTTCTGCCGTATTGCAACATGTGAATTCAAATTATGATATTGATATTTTTAAAGCATTAATTGCAAAGGCTGCTGAAATTGTCGGAACAACAGATTTAAGTAATAAATCCTTACGTGTTATTGCCGATCATATTCGCTCTTGCGCTTACTTAATTGCAGACGGAGTAATCCCGTCAAATGAAGGTCGTGGTTATGTATTGCGCCGTATTATTCGTCGTGCGGTACGTCATGGTCATTTACTGGGTGCAAAAGAAGCATTTTTCTATAAACTGGTGCCGACTTTGATTGACGTAATGGCAGAAGCCGGTAGAGATGTTAAAGAAAAACAGGCGAATGTTGAAAAATTATTGCGTTTAGAAGAAGAGCAATTTGCCCGTACATTAGAGCGAGGTTTAACCTTGTTGGATGAGGCGCTTGCAGAAGTTAATAACGGCGTGCTTTCCGGTGAAGTTGCTTTCAAACTTTATGATACCTACGGTTTCCCATTGGATCTTACTGCTGATGTTTGTCGTGAACGTAATATTGCTATTGATGAAGAAGGTTTTGAGAGAGAAATGGAAGTACAACGCTCTCGAGCGCAAGCGGCAAGTCAATTTGGGGTAGATTACAACAATGTTATTCGTGTTGAAGGTGAAACTAAATTTGAAGGCTATACGGAATCGGAATCCTTAGCAAAAATTACCGCACTTTTCTATGAGGGGCAATTGGTAGAACAAATTTCCGCTGGGCAAAGTGCGGTTGTGATACTAGAAAACACACCATTCTATGCTGAATCGGGTGGTCAAATCGGTGATAGTGGTCATTTACTGGCACAAGGTATCACCTTTAACGTAAAAGATACACAAAAATATGGCCAGGTATTTGGTCATATTGGTGAGCTGGAACAAGGTACACTCACGGTTGGTCAAATAGTAAATGCAGTGGTTGATATTGAGCGTCGTCATCAAACCTCTCTTAATCATTCTGCAACACATTTATTACATGCTGCACTACGCAAATTGCTCGGTACCCACGTTGTCCAAAAAGGGTCTCTGGTTTCAGA
The DNA here is from genome assembly GCF_004570945.1 of Pasteurella sp. WM03. Classification (NCBI taxonomy): domain Bacteria; kingdom Pseudomonadati; phylum Pseudomonadota; class Gammaproteobacteria; order Pasteurellales; family Pasteurellaceae; genus Pasteurella; species Pasteurella sp. WM03. The sequence goes on along the minus strand of NZ_SPPO01000003.1, from coordinate 218,941 downwards.
AAAAGCATTACGTTTTGATTTTTCACACCCAGAAGCAATCAGCAAAGATCAGATTGCGGAAATAGAGCGTCTTGTAAACCAAAAAATACGTCAAAATTTCCTGATTCAAACGGATATTATGGAGATTGAAGCCGCAAAAGCGAAAGGCGCAATGGCATTATTTGGTGAGAAGTATGCAGAGCAGGTTCGTGTCTTAACAATGGGAGATTTCTCCATTGAACTATGTGGGGGAATTCATGCAAAACGAACCGGTGATATCGGTTTATTTAAAATTACCTCTGAAACTGCTGTTGCTGCGGGTATTCGCCGTATTGAAGCGGTAACCGGTGAAAATGCCATAAATTGGATTTTAGACCAACAATGTATTTTGAACCAAAGTGCAGAATTATTGAAGTCAGATGTTAATACCCTTGCGGATAAAATTCAACAGCTTCAAGATAAAGCGAAGAAAGCTGAGAAAGAACTGCAAAGTCTGAAAGAGAAGGCAGCTATGAAAGCGGGTTCGGATTTAGTAAAAAGTGCGGTCAAAATTAACGATGTTTCAGTGATTATGCATCAATTAGATGGTATTGAAACAAAATCGCTACGTGTCATGGTTGATGACCTCAAAAATCAACTTGGCTCAGGTGTTATTGTATTTGCATCTGTTTTAGATGAAAAAGTCAACCTCGTCGTTGGCGTGACAAGCGATTTAACCACTAAAGTTAAAGCTGGTGAGCTTGTGAATTTTATGGCTCAACAGGTTGGTGGTAAAGGCGGTGGTCGCCCGGATATGGCAATGGCAGGCGGCTCCCAACCGGAAAATGTGGCACAAGCATTAGTGGTGGCACAGAACTGGTTAAACGAAAATCTGTAGTACAAGCCTTGGTTGGTGGGATTGCCAACCTTTCCTTGATTGATAGGGATATCTAATAAATGCAAACTAAGGAGATAAAAGATGTTAATCTTAACTCGTAAAGTTGGCGAAAGTGTACTTATTGGAGATGATATTTCTATCACGGTTTTGAGTGTACGTGGAAACCAAGTAAAGCTCGGTGTTCAAGCGCCTAAAGAAGTATCAGTTCACCGAGAAGAAATTTACCAACGAATTAAGCAGACGCAAGATGAATCTTCAAATGATTCACCTTGATGATTCAAAAATTTAACGGATTTGTAAAGTATGAAAGCGATTATTCCTGTTGCCGGTTTAGGCACACGTATGTTACCTGCTACGAAGGCGATTCCAAAAGAAATGCTCACGTTGGTAGATAAACCTCTGATTCAATACGTGGTAAATGAATGTGTAGCTGCAGGCATTAAAGATATTGTGCTTGTGACCCATTCATCAAAGAATGCTATCGAGAACCACTTTGATACCTCTTTTGAGCTTGAGACGATGTTAGAAAAGCGTGTTAAACGTCAGCTTCTCGAAGAAGTGCGCTCTATTTGTCCAAAAGATGTGACGATTATGCACGTGCGTCAAGGTAATGCGAAGGGGTTGGGACATGCAGTGCTATGTGGGCGTCCAATTGTGGGAAATGAACCTTTTGCTGTGGTCTTACCCGATGTATTACTTGCTGATTTTAGTGCGGATCAATCCAAAGAGAATTTATCAGCCATGATCAAGCGTTTCAATGAAACTCAAGCAAGCCAAATAATGGTTGTTCCTGTCGCTCAAGAGGACGTGAGTAACTATGGTGTAGCTGATTGTGGTGGTATGGCTTTACATGGCGGTGAAAGTATTAAAATTAATAACATCGTTGAAAAGCCTTCAGTTGAGAATGCTCCATCAAACCTTGCAGTTGTTGGGCGTTATGTTTTTTCTGCAGCTATTTGGGATTTATTGGAAAGAACTCCTATAGGGGTTGGTGATGAAATTCAATTAACTGATGCGATTGATATGCTCATTGAAAAAGAAACTGTAGAGGCTTTCCATATGACTGGTGATACTTTTGATTGTGGTGACAAAATTGGCTATATGCAAGCATTTGTTGAATACGGTATTCGTCATAATAAATTAGGTGAAGATTTTAAGGTATTTATTAAAAACCTTGCGAAAAGGTTGTAGATTGAGGAGGGGAGTAAGTCCTCCTTTTGATACAGGATGGTTTGTTACACCATATTAAATAATATAAACCCCATTTATTATAATGGGGTTTATCGTACTGAAAATGAATATCATATTGTGTCAGTACTGGCTAAATATAATTTGAAAGGTAGACTCATTTATTTTTGCGTTTTGCTCGGGGGTGAGCTTGGTCGTAAGCTTCGGTGAGACGTTGGAAGTTAAGGTGGGTGTAAATTTGTGTAGTGGAAAGATTACTATGTCCCAACAACTCTTGTACCGCCCGAAGATCTGAGCTTGCTTCCAACATGTGTGTGGCAAAAGAATGGCGGAGCTTATGTGGGGTTAAATGGTTGTTTAACCCTTGACGGATTCCCCAAGTTTCTAAACGTTTCTGAATAGAGCGATGAGAAATACGGTTTCCCAGTTGGCTCACAAACAGCGCATCATCTTTTGGATTAAATAGTAACCGCACTTTGAGCCATTCTTGGATAGCATGAGAGGCGTAGCGACCAAAAGGCACGATACGCTCTTTGTTGCCCTTCCCAAGTACTCTAACTTCACGGGTACGAGTATTAATACTCGTTAAGTTTAACCCTTGTAGTTCAGACAGGCGTAAGCCTGAGCTATACATTAATTCTAAAATAGCGCGATCACGAATATCAATAGGCTCTTTGCTATCGTTGGCAAGTAGCTGCTGAATTTGTTCTCCGTCAATGTTTTTAGGTAAATGTTTTCCCTGTCTAGGGGGAGAGATTCCTATAGCAGGGTTTGCTTTTAATTGCCCTTGTTGAACTAAATATCCGAGAAACATTCTTAGGGCGGATAAACGTAGAGCCAGACTTTTTTCTTTCAACCCTTCTTTTTTACTTTGCGCCAAAATAAAACGTACTACACTCGGTGTGATATGTTCCCATTGATTTATGTCTTGCTTGGCAAGCAATGTGACGATAGCCTCTAGTTGGTGTTTGTAATTAGAGAGAGTATGAGGGCTGACCTGACGTTCAATACGTAAATAATCCCAGTAAGATTGTAATTCGGTATACATCATAAACTCAGCTCAAATAGGCTTTTCTTTGGGTTTAATTTAAAGCCTTCGTATTCAAGTAACTCATGCTGCGCTGGCTCTAATTCAGTGACTAAGCGATTTGATTGAGTATAAAGTACAAATTCTTTGGCTTTGGAAATTAATGCGGTATAAATCTCGGTTTTCTGAGTATTGTTAATGACATAAATATCAGTGAGTTGCCAGTAACGTTGTAGTTGGAGTGATGATAGGCGAGGATAAAGTTGAATAAATCCAACAGCTTCATCTTGTGAATTAATGGCAATAAAAAAGAGGCTTTCATTAAAGCGAATGCGATTAGTGAGGAAGGTTAAACTGCGGTCAGGATTTTCTGTCATTCCATTACTAAGACGGTAATGTTCAAAAAGAGGCAAAAGCACCTCAATATTCCACTGCTCGGCCTTGAAAATCTTCATATTAATAAAATTGGCTATTTTTTATTTGAACTATACAGTGAATTGTAGCTTTTTCACATTGAAGAATCACGTACTCAGGAAAAAAATTTTTAAGATTTGTGATTTTGAACAAAGAATCAAGGTGAAAATTTGGTATAGTAAGCAAGTCTATTAACTAATATGGAGAAATAAAAATGGCACGTCGTCCTTTAGTCATGGGTAACTGGAAATTGAATGGTGACAAAAGCTTTACTAAGGAATTGATTGAAAATTTAAAATCAGAGCTAGTAGGTGTGAACGGTTGTGATGTTGCAATTGCCCCTCCAGTAATGTATTTAGCGGAAGCTGAAACCTCTCTAATTGGTAGCCAAATTGTACTTGGTGCACAAAATGTCGATGTGAATGTGAAAGGCGCATTTACTGGTGATATTTCAACGGAAATGTTAAAAGATTTTGGCGCAAAATATATTATTATTGGTCATTCTGAGCGTCGCACTTATCACAAAGAAAGCGACGAGTTTATTGCGAAAAAATTTGCCGCATTAAAAGAAGCTGGTTTAGTCCCTGTATTATGTATTGGTGAATCAGAAGCTGAAAATGAAGCAGGTAAAACTGAAGAAGTGTGTGCTCGTCAAATTGATGCCGTCATTAATGCATTAGGCGTGGAAGCGTTTAATGGTGCGGTGATTGCTTATGAACCAATTTGGGCAATCGGTACTGGCAAGTCGGCTACTCCTGAACAGGCACAATCTGTTCATGCCTTTATTCGCGGTCATATTGCTACCAAATCTCAAGCGGTGGCTGATCAAGTGATCATTCAATATGGTGGCTCTGTAAATGATGCGAACGCAGCGGAATTATTTACCCAACCAGATATTGATGGTGCATTAGTAGGTGGTGCATCTCTTAAAGCGCCTGCATTTGCTGTGATCGTGAAAGCGGCTGAGGCAGCGAAAAATTATTAAATCATTATTATGTAGCAAACTCACAAAGAGGAAAATATGGAGCTACTGTGTAGCTATCCCTACTTGGTAAATAAAACACAAGTTTGTGCGATTGTTACGTTAGAAATAACAACCCGTACGTAAAACGTGCGGGTTTAGGCTTTCCTCAAGGGGTTGCGAAATTTAATGCACTCCTTGATTATCGTTGGTAGATTATCCTGAATCGTATCCTCTTTTTCTTGATTCCTTATATATTCCTCTATCATCTTTTACTTAAGCTAGCTGTACTCATAACCAGCTGTGCTCACTAAAATTCTTTTGTCCAAAAGTGACGATTTCTTTTAAGTTAGCCATGTCTTTCGAATATTATTAGTGCTTATGGGGTAGTGACAATATTTGCATAAAGAAAAAATTTGGGTCGAAAAAATTGGCTTGAGGCTTGTGTGGTGGGGATTGGGCGGTTTTGGTGGGGAATTTTATGCAAAAAATGAAAATGGTGGGGATTGGTTGAAAATGGGCGGAAATTGGTTTTTTATTTGCATAAAAATTGGCGGTGTTTAGGTGGTTTTTAAACAGTTTTTAAAATGCGTTTTAAGGGGCTTTAAATTGTGAATGGTAGGCTGGGTTATCCAGCCTTTTTTATTGGTTTTAAATCGCTGTAATAGCTAAAAATCACGGTAGCTACGCACTACTTGCCCGATAATGATTAAGCTGTTGGCTTCTTCGGTATCCAGTTTTAATGGGCGATATGACGGATTGTCGCTGATAAGCTCTACACCGTTATAAGTGAACTGCACTTTTTTCACTAACATTGCTCTGTTGTGATTTAGTACGAATATTTTCCCTTCGATTAATTCGTGTTTTGATCGGTCTACAATAATTTCTTCGCCGTCTTTCAATGTTGGGTACATACTGTAGCTATCAATAAAGGACTACACAGTAGGTATTTTTTACTGTGTAGTTACAGATACTTTTTATAACGGTACACAGAACGAAAAAAAACAAATAAAATTAATTAGTTATAAAATTTTATAACTTTTTTTAGATTTTTGTTTTATGTAGTCCAACTGTTCTTTTTCTGTGTATTCGGCTAGCCGCATCTTGGTGATGAAATAATCGCAACACATTTTGGCTGTTTTAGATATTAATTGCTTACCTTGATTATCACTCCTTCTAAAATTTGCCAATAAATCTATTTCATCCATAGTGAGCAAAACAGGGCTTACAGCATCGGAAGGCTTAATTAATGAGGGGGAAATTTTTATAGGATACTCATCCATATCTATCTCAGTTGTTTTAATTGCATTCACTAACTCTTCATGTTGAACTTTATTCGGATCTCTAACCCCAAATAATATGTAATTGATATCCAACTTTAAATCCGGATGTTTAAGTTCTGATAATCTTAAAGCCTCTTCTGGAAACACTCCTCTACGCTTTCTTTCTGCAAAAGCACTTTTTGACATTCCCAAAAATTCAGCCACATCTTTATCCATTGTTACGGATAGTTCAGTTTTTAATCGATTAACAACATCTGTGAAATTTTTCATAAAAAACCTCTTGAAAATCATAAAATCCATATATATTATGAACTCAGCAAATAATAATGAACTATATGAATTGATATTAAAAAATATCATTATTTTAGTTCAAAATGTGTTTTTAGTCCATAAAAAAGGTGATTTATGCAAAAGAAAACTCGTGATGAAGTGCTGATTTATCTTTTAGACAGCATATAAAACCTGAGACTGATAGTTAGGGAGGATTTAATAGTTGGATATGGCCGACATTGAGTGAGTCTGCACAATTAAAAAGCCAATAGCTACAAGCTATTGGCCTTATTCTTATATCTTGTGAATTAAGCGATAACCGCTTTTTCAACAACGCGAACTAATGTCCAAGATTTGGTTTTTGATAGAGGGCGACATTCGCGAATCTCTACAGTATCACCAACTTTGGCTTCATTGTTTTCATCGTGTACATGTAATTTTGTTGTACGACGGATAAATTTACCGTATAACGGGTGTTTTACCTTACGTTCAATCGCAACAACGAAAGATTTTTCCATTTTGTCGCTAACAACTTTACCTTGTACGCTACGAATTTTATCAGTCATTACTCACCCGCCTTTTCGGTTAATACAGTTTTTACACGTGCAATATCACGACGCACTTGTTTAGCCTGATGGGTTTGTTGAAGCTGACCGGTGGCTGTTTGCATACGCAATTTGAATTGTTCACCTAGAAGGTTTAATAATTCAGCATTCAGCTCTTCAACACTTTTTGTACGTAAATCTTGAGCTTTCATTACATCACCGTCTTAGTTACGAAGGTAGTCTTAACCGGCAATTTCGCCGCAGCTAATGCAAATGCATTTCTTGCCACTTCTTCAGACACACCATCCATTTCATAAAGCACTTTACCCGGTTGGATCAAGGCTACCCAGTATTCAACGTTACCTTTACCTTTACCCATACGGACTTCTAATGGTTTTTCAGTAATTGGTTTATCTGGGAATACTCGAATCCAGATTTTACCTTGACGTTTTACCGCACGAGACATCGCACGACGTGCCGCTTCGATTTGACGAGCGGTTAAACGACAACGACCAACAGCTTTTAAACCGTAAGTACCGAAGCTCACTTCAGTACCATTTGCGATACCACGGTTGCGGCCTTTGTGAACTTTACGGAATTTTGTACGTTTTGGTTGCAACATTTAGCGTTTCTCCTTACTTACGACCTTTACCGCGAGGCGCTCTTTTAGGCTTGTCGGCAGGTTGTTGTTCTGATTGCGCAACGGCAGCCATTCCACCAAGAATTTCACCTTTGAAGATCCACACTTTTACGCCGATTACGCCGTAAGTTGTGTGTGCTTCTGCAGTGTTATAATCGATGTCTGCACGAAGAGTATGGAGAGGTACACGACCTTCACGATACCATTCTGAACGTGCAATTTCTGCACCACCTAAACGACCGCTAACCTCAACTTTGATACCTTTCGCACCTAAACGCATTGCGCTTTGTACCGCACGTTTCATTGCACGGCGGAACATTACACGACGTTCTAATTGAGAAGCGATGCTTTCTGCAACTAATTTCGCATCTAATTCAGGTTTTTTCACTTCAGCGATGTTAATTTGAGCCGGAACGCCAGCAATTTTAGAGACTGCGTTACGTAATTTTTCAACATCTTCGCCTTTTTTACCGATTACGATACCAGGACGAGCTGTGTGAATAGTGACACGAATACTTTTAGCCGGACGCTCAATAGTAATACGTGAAACTGAAGCATTTGCTAATTCTTTATTTAAGAATTGACGTACTTTGAAATCGCCTTCAAGATTGTCAGCGAAGTCTTTTGTATTCGCGAACCAAGTAGAGCTCCAAGGTTTTACAATACCTAGGCGAATACCATGTGGATGTACTTTTTGACCCATTGCTATTCTCCTACTGATTAACGATCTGACACAACCACAGTGATGTGGCTAGTACGTTTTAAAATACGATCTGCACGACCTTTAGCACGTGGCATAACACGTTTCATGCTAGGACCTTCATCTACGAAGATTTTAGCAACTTTAAGATCATCAATATCTGCACCATCATTGTGCTCTGCGTTTGCAATAGCTGACTCTAAAACTTTCTTCACTAAAGACGCAGCTTTTTTGTTTGTGAAAGTTAAGATTTCTAATGCTTGCGCAACTTTTTTACCACGAATTAAATCGGCAACTAAGCGAGCTTTTTGGGCAGAAGTGCGAGCGTAACGATGTTTTGCGATAGTTTCCATCTCTTTACCTCTTATTTCTTAGCTTTCTTATCTGCCGCGTGACCGCGGTATGTACGAGTCGGTGCAAATTCACCTAATTTATGACCGATCATTTCATCAGATACATAAACTGGAACGTGCTGACGACCATTATGGACTGCGATGGTCAATCCGATCATTGATGGAATGATCATTGAACGACGGGACCAAGTTTTGATTGGTTTTTTATCCCCGCTTTCCACCGCCTTCTCTACCTTCTTCAACAAGTGTAGGTCAAGGAAAGGACCTTTCTTGAGAGAACGTGGCATGGCTAATCCTCTTTAATTTAATCTATTATTTGCCACGACGACGTACGATATATTTATCAGTACGTTTGTTGTGACGAGTTTTCTTACCTTTGGTTTGAACGCCCCATGGAGTAACAGGGTGTTTACCAAAGTTACGGCCTTCACCACCACCGTGTGGGTGGTCAACTGGGTTCATTGCAGTACCACGAACTGTCGGGCGAATACCTCTCCAACGGTTAGCACCGGCTTTACCCAATACGCGAAGCATATGTTCTGAGTTACCAACTTCACCAATTGTCGCAACACATTCCGCTAATACTTTACGCATTTCGCCTGAGCGTAAACGTAAAGTCACATAGTTTCCTTCACGTGCGATAATTTGTACATACGCACCAGCAGAACGAGCAATTTGACCACCTTTACCAGGTTTTAATTCAACGTTATGTACAGTTGAACCTACAGGGATATTACGCATTGGTAACGCATTACCCACTTTAATCGGTGAATTTACACCGGCTTGGATTTGATCGCCTACTGACAAGCCTTTCGGTGCTAAAATATAACGACGTTCACCGTCTTTATAAAGCACTAAAGCGATGTTAGCGGAGCGGTTTGGATCATATTCTAAGCGCTCAACAACCGCTGGGATATCTAACTTGTTACGTTTGAAATCGATTAAACGGTAGTGTTGTTTATGACCGCCACCAATGTGACGAGTTGTAATACGACCATAGTTGTTACGACCACCGGTTTTAGATTTAGTATCTAGTAATGGTGCGTAAGGTTTACCCTTGTGTAATTCAGGGTTCACGATTTTAACAACGTGACGACGACCAGCGGAGGTCGGCTTACATTTTACGATAGCCATTCTCTATTTTCCTCCGATTACTCTGCACTGTCCACGAAGTCCAAATTTTGGCCTTCAGCTAAAGTTACATAAGCTTTTTTCCAGTCGCTGCGACGACCCATTTTAGTACCACGGCGTTTAGTTTTACCTTTAACAACCACAGTACGAACAGAATCTACTTTTACCTCAAATAATTGAGCAACAGCAGCAGCAATTTCAGCTTTGTTCGCATCTAAAGCAACTTTAAGTACAACAGTGTTAGATTTTTCAGCATTGTTAGTTGCTTTTTCAGAGATATGCGGTGCACGAAGCACGCTCAGCAAACGTTCTTGACTCATGCTAAAATCTCCTCAATTTGTTTCACAGCATCAACAGTAACAATCACTTTATCAAAAGCAATTAAGCTTACCGGATCGATACCTTGTACATCACGTACGTCAACTTTATATAAGTTACGTGCGGCTAAGAATAGATTTTCATCTAAACTCGCTGTGATAATTAACGCATCTTCAACTGCTAAATCTTTTAATTTTTGTACTAAAACTTTAGTTTTTGGTGCATCAATTTCAAATTTTTCAACAACCATTAAACGGTCTTGACGAACTAATTCAGAAAGAATGCTTTTAATTGCACCACGGTACATTTTTTTGTTCACTTTTTGGCTGTGATCTTGTGGTTTTGCCGCAAAGGTTGTACCACCAGAACGCCAAATTGGAGATTTAATATCACCAACACGAGCACGACCTGTACCTTTTTGACGCCAAGGTTTTTTACCTGAGCCAGACACTTCAGCACGAGTTTTTTGAGCACGAGTACCTTGACGCGCACCTGCTGCATAAGCAACAACAACTTGGTGGATCAATGCTTCGTTAAACTCACGTCCGAAGGTAGTTTCAGAAACAGTGAGTGCATTTGCACCTACAACTTGTAATTCCATCTCTATCTCCTAGACTTATGCTTTAACTGCCGGCTTAACGATAACATCGCCATTGATAGCACCAGGTACAGAACCTTTTACTAATAGCAATTTACGCTCAGCATCTACACGAACAACTTCAAGTGATTGAACGGTTACACGCTCAGCACCTAAATGTCCTGCCATTTTTTTACCTTTAAACACACGACCCGGAGTTTGGTTTTGACCAATAGAACCAAGAACACGATGTGATAAAGAGTTACCGTGGGTAGCATCTTGAGTACGGAAATTCCAACGTTTAACACCACCTTGGAAACCTTTACCTTTAGAAGTACCGGTAACATCCACTTTTTTAACATCTGCAAAGATGTCAACATTGATTTCTTGACCTAAAGTGAATTCTTCACCTTCAGTACGGAATTCCCATAAACCGCGACCAGCTTCAACACCTGCTTTCACGAAATGACCTGCTTCAGGCTTAGTTACACGATTCGCTTTTTTAGAACCAGTAGTAACTTGAATTGCAGTATAGCCATCGTTTTCAAGAGTTTTAACTTGAGTTACGCGGTTGGCTTCGATTTCGATAACGGTAACTGGTACTGACACACCGTCTTCATTGAAGATACGGGTCATACCAACTTTACGACCGACTAAACCAATCATTGTAATAACCTCTTAATTAACCTAGGCTGATCTGCACGTCAACGCCGGCAGCCAAATCTAAACGCATTAATGCATCAACAGTTTTTTCTGTTGGCTCTACGATATCTACTAAACGTTTGTGAGTACGAATTTCGTATTGGTCACGAGCATCTTTGTTCACGTGTGGAGAAATCAACACGGTGAAACGTTCTTTACGAGTTGGTAAAGGAATCGGACCACGAACTTGCGCACCGGTACGTTTAGCTGTTTCTACGATCTCCGCAGTAGATTGGTCGATCAAACGGTGATCGAACGCTTTTAAGCGGATACGGATTCTTTGGTTCTGCATTAGACCAGAGCTCCAATAAAATTTAGCTAATAAAAAAACTAACACCAATCACAATTCTAACTTCAACATAGAAAAGGAGGTGCAAGTTACCTGTTATATAGTCTCCAAATCGGAAACATTGTTTAGCGCAACATATCGTTACGCACGTTTAATAAATGATTACATTAAACGGCTCTCATATCGAAAGCCCGCAAATACTACATAAAACCGAAACGGATTGCAAGGTATTTATTCAAAAATATACAAAAAGTGCGGTTATTTTTCCAATTGTTTCAAAATCAAAACAAGATGGAAAATGACCGCACTTTTCAATATCAACACTTAAATTCGTTTATCAATCAACGCAATGTGTCTTTTAGCGGCGATCCAAGCGCCAACATATCCCATAATCAAACAGCTGACTAAGAGAAAAATCAATTCTCCGACAGCTAAACCGTTTAGGGCAAACTGTACGGCGAAAATATCGGTGACATACTTCACTGCAGAAGTGAAATAGCCAATGATAAAACTACTAAAAATGGCAGCAACAAAACCACCCAACAGGGCATAAATCATACCGGTGTAAAGGTAAGGACGAAGGATAAAATGATCGGTTGCACCGAGTAATTTCATCACGTCAATATCAGCCCGGCTACTATACACATCGGAACGAATACTGTTGCCAATCACTAAGAAGACGGCGATTGCCATCAATACGGTGCAAAAAATCGCCACGTGTGCCACCAGCCATGAAAGTGCGGTTAATTTTTCCATCCAATCATTATCTAATCGAACCTCTTGTACGCCTTTGATTTTATCAAGACTGGCACGTAGTATTTCACGTTTCTCAGAAGCATTAAATTCTTTAGTAGGTTTCACCATGACTACGGCGGGCAGAGGATTATCATCAAGAATATCCAATTCTTCGCCAAACCCAGACCAACTTTTAAAATCTTTCAAGCTTTCTTGACGAGAAACATAATTGAGCGATTCCACCCCTTTTTGTTGACGAATTTTTTCTACCACCAAATTAGCATCTTCTTCACTTAAATTTTTGTGTAAATAAATGGTGAGTTCGCTTTCCGGATAAAATTGCGTGGTAGCTAAATGTAAATTTTTCCACATTAAATAGCTGACAGTAGGAATGGTGAGCGAAACGGCAATCACTAAAATAGTGAGTAAAGTACCGAATTTGCGTTGCCACAAATCCGCCCACACCGCGCGTAAGGTGTAAGCCGTTTGCACAAAAAAAGAAGCATCAGTTGATCGGCTCATGGTTTTTCCTTAATAACGTAAATAGCCTTGTTCAAGCACCAAACAAGGTTTTGGTTTTTGTTGGATTAAATTAATATCGTGGGTAGCGATTAACACCGTCATGCCTAAACGATTAAATTCTTCAAAAAGATTAAAAATGCCTAATGATAGCTCATCATCGAGATTTCCCGTTGGTTCATCCGCCAATAAAAGTTGCGGTTTATGCACAATCGCACGAGCAATATCGACCCGTTGTTGTTCTCCACCGGAAATTTGTGGTGGCAAATAATGCGCTTTATTACGCAACCCTACACGATCAAGAGAGGCCATAGCACGTGAATGCGCATCTTTCGGGTGCATGCCGGCAATGATAAGCGGTAATGCGACATTTTCTACTACACTGCGATCCGTCAATAAACGATAATCTTGGTGAACCATACCGATTTGGCGACGCAAAAACGGAATTTCATACTTTGACAGACGAGTGATGTCATGGCCGTTAAACCAAATTTGTCCCGCATTGGCTTTTTCCATGCCCATAATTAATTTAAGCAAGGTACTTTTTCCCGCACCGGAATGACCCACAAGATAGGTCATGCTACCGACTGGTAAATGAAAATTTAGCCCTTGTAACGCTGGTTGGGTCGCACCATGATAGGCTTTGGATACATTAGAGAATTTAATCACGATCTGTCCTTATTCTTCTTCCTGGATAAATAATGCGTCAATAAATTCTTTAGCATTAAATTCGCGTAAATCTTCAATTTTTTCACCCACACCAATATAACGAATCGGTAACCGGAACTGATCGGCAATCGCGAAAATCACCCCACCTTTTGCCGTGCCATCCAGTTTTGTGAGAGAAATACCTGTTAACCCAACTGCTTCATTAAACAATTTCGCTTGGCTAATCGCATTTTGACCGGTTCCCGCATCCAAAGTGAGTATAATTTCATGTGGTGCGCTTTCATCATACTTTTTCATCACCCGAACGATTTTTTTCAGTTCGTCCATCAAATTATTTTTATTTTGTAAACGCCCTGCCGTATCGGCAATTAAGATATCAATGTTGCGTGCAGCCGCAGATTGCATCGCATCAAAAATAACGGAGGCAGAATCCGATCCCGTACTTTGTGCGACAACCGGAATATTATTTCGCTCGCCCCACACTTGCAGCTGTTCCACAGCAGCCGCACGGAAAGTATCGCCGGCGGCTAACATCACGGATTTACCTTCCGCTTGGAATTTTCGTGCAAGTTTGCCAATCGTGGTGGTTTTTCCTACACCGTTCACCCCGACCATTAAAATCACATAAGGTTTTTTCGTGCTATCAATGACTAAGGGTTGAGCTACCGGTTCAAGAATTGCCGCCATTTCAAGTTTGAGTTGTTGATAAAGCAACTCCGCATCTTGTAATTGTTTGCGACTTGCGTGTTCAGTGAGGTTTTTAATGATTTTAGAGGTTGTTGGCACACCAATATCGGCAATTAGCAACTGCTCTTCCAATTCCTCAAATAATTCATCATCAATTTTTTTGCCTAAGAAAAAACTGAGAAAACCGGCACCGATATTTTGCTTGGTTTTGAGTAAGCCTTTCACTAAACGGCTGAAAAAACCGCCTTCGCTTGGTTTTTCACGGGGTTCACTTTGCACTTCCGCTTGTGTTTCGGAATGAAATTCTTGTTTAACTTCTTCGATAATATCGGCATCAATTTCTATCCCTTCAACGGTGTGATTTTCTTCTACATTTTCAGGTTCAATAATCGTATCAGGCTGCTCAAGTGTGGTTGAAATTTCTGAGTTTTTTTCTTCTATTTCGGCTTGTTCCACCTCATCTAATGGTTCCGTTACCTTTTCAACAGAAGATTCGATAATTTCGGTTTCAACTGCCGTTTCCTTGATTTTTTCTTCTTCAATGATGGGTTCAATTTGCGTGCTTTCTTGTTTTTTATTACGCCCAAATAATGATGCCCAAAATCCGCCTTTTTTCTTTTCTTCTGCCATAAATTGTTCTCTTAACTGCTGTCCGATAAAAATGTGGTTCATTCTAGCAAAAAATCGTCTAAACTAAGCACAATTTTCACTAAAAATACGCTTCTTTATGAAAAAATCACAAGGACAATCGCCAAAAGGCGAAGTTCGCATTATTGCCGGACTTTGGCGAGGTCGAAAATTGCCGGTGTTAAATGCGGAGGGATTACGCCCCACCGGCGACCGTGTAAAAGAAACCTTATTCAATTGGTTAATGCCCTACATTCACAATGCAAAATGTTTAGACGGTTTTGCCGGTAGCGGTTCGTTGGGGATTGAGGCGCTTTCCCGTCAAGCCGAAAAAGTGACCTTTTTAGAAAAAGACAAAACCGTTGCCCATCAACTGAAAAGAAACCTGCAAACGCTAAAATGTACAGTAGAACAGGCTCAAGTACTCAATCAAAGTTGTTTGGATTTTTTAAAACAATCGCAAAATCAACCGCACTTTGATGTGGTTTTTCTCGATCCACCTTTTCATTTTGGCTTGGCAGAGCAAGCGATTCGACTGCTTGCTGAAAATAACTGGCTACATCCGAACGCCCTCATTTATGTGGAAACGGAAAAACAAAATCACCTCAACACACCTGAAAATTGGACATTATTAAAAGAGAAAACCACCGGAATGGTGAGTTATCGTTTATATCAAAACTGAGAAAAATTATGTTAGACATTGTTTTATACGAGCCGGAAATCCCCCAAAACACCGGCAATATCATCCGCCTTTGTGCCAACACCGGATTTCGCCTGCATTTAATCGAGCCTCTTGGCTTCACTTGGGATGATAAACGATTGCGCCGTTCGGGCTTGGACTATCACGAATTTGCCCTTATTAAACGTCATAAAACTTTTGAGGCATTTTTGGAAAGCGAAAAACCAAAACGATTGTTTGCCCTCACAACCAAAGGATCTCCGGCTCACAGCCAAGTGAAATTCGAGTTGGGCGATTATTTAATGTTCGGCCCCGAAACCCGCGGTATCCCGATGTCGATTTTAGACAGCCTACCGATGGAACAGAAAATCCGAATCCCGATGACCGCCAACAGCCGCAGTATGAATTTATCCAATTCCGTGGCGGTTACCGTGTATGAAGCTTGGCGACAGTTAGGCTATGAAAGTGCGGTCAATTTTTCTAATAAATAAAACGAAAGGTGGGGTAGCCCACCTTTTTTAATGAAGAGAATGAAGATAGGCAAGATAACGTTGGTAAACCCTTTCATAGGATTCAACGTTTTCTTGATGCGGGAAACATCTTGAATCCGGGTCTAAATGCACAAATGCTTCACATAATACGTCTAACTCACCTTCGCCATTTGCCCACATGGCTTGAATTGCTCCTCCAAGCGCTGCCGCTTCGTCTTCCAACAAACACACCACTTCTGTGTTCATCACATCGGCTATTATTTGTCGCCAAAGTACACTTTTCGACCCTCCGCCGATCAAACGAATTTGTGACGTTGCCAACCCAGCTTGTCGGAAAAGATCCAACCCGTAACGCAAGGTAAAAGTTGCACTTTCCATCATGGCACGGCAAAGATTGGCTTGGGTGAAATTACTTGAATCTAAACCTAAAATACGGGCTTTTTCATTCGGTAAAGGCGGGACACGCTCACCGTTGAAAAATGGCAAAATTGTCACCCCTTCCGATCCAATCGGTGCTTGTTGTGCAAGATGATTAAATTCCTCCACATCAATATTAAGCAAATTCATCACCTGTTTATTTGATGACGTCATATTCATCACACAGATGAGCGGCAACCAACCATTATTACTCGAACAAAAATTAGCAATCATCGGAGGTAAATCCTGCAACGGTTTATGTGTGTAAGCATAGAGGGTGCCGGATGTACCAAGACTCATCGTGGCAATGCCCTCACAGATATTTCCTGTGCCTATTGCACCCATCATATTATCGCCACCGCCAGTAGAAACCACGACATATTCGTTAAAACCGAATTGAGCCGCAATGTCAGGTTTTATCATACCAAGTTTTGTTTCAGCAGAAAGCAAGGTTGGCAATACCTCCTCCATATTTAATTCCGGTGCAATTTGTGCAAATACGGTTGGATTCCATTGCCGTTTTACAATATCAAAATAACCGGTACCGGAAGCATCACCAAACTCCGTACAAAAATTACCGGTAAGCCAATAATTAAGATAATCGTGAGGTAACATAATTTTTCGGATTCGTCCAAAAAGTGGCGGATAATGCTGGCGAAACCAACACAATTTAGAGGCAGTATAGCCTGTTTGGCACATAATACCGAGTTGATGAAATGCTTTCTCTTCGCCTCCAAGACGCTCAATCAACGCGGCATTTTCATCTGCCGTTTCCGTATCACACCAAAGTTTTGCGTTGTATAAAGGTTGATCGACCTCGTCCAACAAAACTAAACCGTGTTGCTGACCAGAAATCCCAATGCCTTTCACTAAACGTGGCGAAAAGTGTGGTAAAGTTTGCGCCTGTTTTAACGCCATGCTTAATGCTTGGTTGAATGCGTCAAGCCACCAACTTGGATGCTGCTCACGCCGTCCGTTTGATTGTTCAATCAAATCATGCGCGGCATACCCCACTCCGATCACTTTTTTCTGTACAGAATCTACAACAATCGCTTTCGTGCCCTGCGTACCACAATCAATGCCGATATACATACTGCCTCCCAAACCAAAAAGTGCGGTGAAAAATGACCGCACTTTTGAACTAAACCTTAACGATAAATGACTTGATTCACAATATTTTCTAAATATTCTTGCTGACCAGATACCGGTTTTGGATCAAATCCTTTTTCTTGAACAAGCCGGGCAAGTTGTTCCAAAGAAAGCTGACCTTGCAAAATTTGTTGACCGAGTTCACCGTTCCAACCGGCATAGCGCGCTTCAACAATTTTGTGTAGCGTTTCTTCTTCGATCATTTTTGCTGCACGTTTTAAAGATAATGCTAACACATCAATTGCCCCAATATGACCATGAAATAAATCATAAGGATCGGCACTTTGGCGACGAATTTTTGCATCAAAATTAAAACCACCCGTGGTAAATCCGCCATGTTTCAAAATTTCATACATCACTAAGGTGTTTTCCTCCACACTGTTCGGGAATTGATCCGTATCCCAACCAAGTTGCGGATCGCCACGGTTGGCATCAATAGAACCGAAAATATCTAATGCACAAGCGGTTGCCACTTCATGTTGGAAACTGTGTCCGGCAAGTGTCGCATGATTAGCTTCAATATTCACCTTAATTTCTTTTTCCAATCCAAATTGTTTTAGGAAACCATAAACGGTTGCCACATCATAATCATATTGATGTTTTGTCGGTTCTTGCGGTTTCGGCTCAATCAATAACGTGCCGTTGAAACCAATTTTATACTTATGTTCCACCACCATTTGCATAAAACGACCGAGTTGTTCACGCTCACGTTTAAGATCCGTGTTAAGCAAGGTTTCATAGCCTTCACGCCC
This sequence comes from Pasteurella sp. WM03, assembly GCF_004570945.1. Taxonomy (NCBI): domain Bacteria; kingdom Pseudomonadati; phylum Pseudomonadota; class Gammaproteobacteria; order Pasteurellales; family Pasteurellaceae; genus Pasteurella; species Pasteurella sp. WM03. The sequence goes on along the minus strand of NZ_SPPO01000003.1, from coordinate 200,962 downwards.
GCCCCACAATACATAGTTTTCCCCTCCTAAGCGTTTTGTGGCATTCATTGCATTGAATACCTGCATCACCGCCCATGCAAAGACTTCGGGATTCGGATTGGTCGAGGCACCGGACATATAACGCGGATGGGTAAAACAATTTGCTGTTCCCCATAGCAGTTTTACACCGTTTTCCGCTTGTTTGCGTTCTAAAATATCCACGACATGATGGAAATTTTGTAAATATTCTTTTGCAGAATTGCCTTCCGGTGCGACATCCACATCATGAAAACAATAATAAGGTACGCCCAATTTACTGAAAAACTCAAAGGCAATCTCTGCTTTTTGTTCTGCTCCGGCAAGGGCATCGGTATGTTTTTGCCAGTTCCGTTCAAACGAGCCTTGTCCAAACATATCATTCCCATTCCAACAAAAAGTATGCCAATAGCACACGGCTAAGCGCAGATGTTCCGACATCGTTTTGCCTAAAATGATCTGATTCGCATCATAATGTTTAAAGGCAAAAGGATTGGTTGAATCTACCCCTTCAAAGGTGACTTTTTCAATTTTATCGAAGTAGTTTGCCATAGGATTTTCCTCTTTGAATGATGAAATTTCCTGTATTTTTATGAAAAACACCTTATTCATCAATTACGTTATTTTGTTTTCCAATGGCGATAATTTGCAATTGTGGCATAGATCACAATTGTGAAAAAACGTAATAATAGTGAAAGATTTTATAATTGAAAGAGAGGGTTAAAAGAAGAAAACTAACCATCGGAGCAACCGCTCTACCTTCTATTCAATTAACTATTGAGGTATCAGTATGAAAATTAAATCAGCTTTACTCACCCTTGCAGCAGCATTAACGGTATTGAGTAGTTCTGCCTATTCCAAAGATCTTAAAATCGGTTTATCTATTGATGACTTGCGTTTAGAAAGATGGCAAAAAGATCGCGATATTTTCGTCAAAAAAGCGGAATCTATGGGCGCAAAAGTTTTCGTACAATCCGCAAACGGTGATGATTCGGCACAAATCTCTCAAATTGAAAATATGATCAATAAAGATATTGATGTTTTAGTGATTATTCCGCACAACGGTGAAGTCTTGAGCAATGTTATCGCCGAAGCGAAAAAAGAGGGAATTAAAGTATTGGCTTATGACCGTTTAATTAATAATGCTGAATTGGATTTTTATGTTTCTTTTGATAATGAAAAAGTCGGGGAATTACAGGCGAAAAGCGTTGTTGCGGTAAAACCGGAAGGTAATTATTTCTTAATGGGCGGCTCACCGGTCGATAACAATGCAAAATTATTTAGAAAAGGGCAAATGAAAGTCTTAGATCCTTTAATTAAAACGGGGAAAATCAAAGTGGTTGGCGATCAGTGGGTAGATTCTTGGCTCGCCGAAAAAGCATTACAAATTATGGAAAATGCACTCACTGCCAATAAAAACAATATTGATGCCGTTGTTGCTTCAAATGATGCGACTGCCGGCGGGGCGATTCAAGCATTAAGCGCGCAAGGATTATCGGGTAAAGTGGCTATTTCAGGTCAAGATGCGGATTTAGCCGCAATTAAACGCATCGTCAGCAGCTCACAAACCATGACCGTTTATAAACCTATTACAAAACTCGCAGATAAAGCGGCTCAAATCGCAGTACAGCTAGGTAAAAACGAAAAAGTTGAATCTAATGCAGAACTGAATAATGGGCTAAAAAATGTCCCTGCCTATTTACTTGACCCGATTGCCGTTGATAAATCCAACCTTGATGAAACCATCATTCAAGACGGTTTCCACACAAAAGAAAGCATTTATCAATAAGCTTAAAGGGGAATAGTCTTCCCCTCCATTTTAGGGAGTATAGCTATGGCATTGTTAGAAATGAGAAACATCACAAAAAAATTTGGTGATGTGACTGCACTTCGCAATATTTCCATTGAGCTTGAAGCCGGGGAAATCCTATCCTTATGTGGTGAAAATGGTTCAGGGAAATCCACACTAATGAAAGTGCTTTGCGGTATTTATCCTTATGGCGATTACAGTGGCAATATTTATTTTTCAGAAAGTGAATTAAAAGCCAAAAATATCAAGGAGACTGAGGAAAAAGGCATTTCCATTATCCATCAGGAACTCACTCTGGTTAAGAATATGTCAGTGTTAGAAAATATCTTCTTGGGTAACGAAGTGACACATAAATGTATCACCGCAGATAATGAAATGTATCTGCGCTGTAAAACATTACTGCAACAAGTCCAATTAGATATTGATCCTAATACCCGTGTGGGGGAATTAGGACTTGGTCAACAGCAATTGGTTGAAATTGCAAAAGCACTAAACAAACAAGTGAGATTATTAATTCTTGATGAACCTACCGCCTCATTAACCGAAAAAGAAACCGCCATTCTATTAACGCTCGTTAAAGATTTAAAAGCACATAATATTGCCTGTATCTATATTTCTCATAAGTTAAATGAAGTAAAAGAAATTTCTGACAAAATCTGTGTCATTCGAGATGGTGAACATATCGGAACGAAAGATGTCGACACAATGAGTGAAGATGACATTATCACCATGATGGTGGGAAGGGAAATCACTTCCCTCTACCCTCATGAACCTCACGAAATTAAAGATGAGATTTTACGTGTTGAAAATCTTTCTGCTTGGCACCCTATCAATACACATATTAAACGAGTGAACAATGTGAGTTTTAACCTTCATTCCGGTGAAATTCTCGGTGTTGCCGGACTTGTCGGTTCCGGTCGAACCGAAATGGTACAATGCTTATTCGGCTCTTATCAAGGTAAATATGAAGGAAAGATTTTTATCGATCAAAAACAAGTACACATCAAAAATTGTACTCAGTCGATTGAACACAAAATTATGATGGTACCGGAGGATCGTAAAAAACACGGCATTGTCTCCATTATGGGAGTAGGTAAAAATATTACGCTTTCTTCCTTAAAACAATATTGCTTTGGCAGAACAGTCATCAATGAAGCAAAAGAACAACAAGTTATTGATTCTGCAATTAAACAATTAAAAGTAAAAACCTCATCACCTGAACTTCCTATCGGACGGCTAAGTGGTGGAAACCAACAAAAAGCCATTCTGGCAAAATGCTTATTACTCAATCCTAAAATTCTTATTTTAGACGAGCCGACACGAGGAATTGATGTTGGTGCAAAATATGAAATTTATAAATTAATCAACCAATTAGCTAAAGAAGGGATGGCTATTATTGTTATTTCCTCCGAATTGCCTGAAGTGTTGGGCATTAGTGACCGAGTTCTCGTAATGCACCAAGGTAAACTCAAAGCCAGCCTGATTAATAACGGTCTTACCCAAGAACAAGTTATGGAAACTGCACTTAAGGAGTAATCTATGTTTAAGTTAAAATCCGTAAATTTACAAGTTTATATTATGTTAATTGCCATAGCGGTGATTATGGTATTTTTCACTATTACAACGGACGGTGCTTATTTAAGTGCACGAAATATTTCTAATCTACTGCGTCAAACATCAATCACCGGTATTCTTGCCATTGGCATGGTATTTGTCATTATCTCTGCCGAGATTGATTTATCCGTTGGTTCTCTAATGGGACTATTGGGGGGATTTGCCGCCATTGCAGATGTCTGGTGGGGATTGCCGCTCCCTATCACAATCATTGCAACCCTTGCTTTAGGTTTACTCTTCGGTATTTGGAACGGCTGGTGGGTTGCCTATCGTAAAGTCCCTTCATTTATCGTCACACTCGCCGGTTATCTCGCGTTCCGCGGAATCTTAATCGGTCTCACCAATGGCACGACCGTATCTCCGATTAGCGGTTCAATGACGATCATTGGGCAAGGTTATCTTTCCGATATAACCGGATTTATACTTGGCGGAATAGCGGTCATTGGTTTTGTTCTCTGGGGGAATTACCAACGCAAAAGCCGCCAGCAGCTTCAACTTAACGTTCCTCCATTATCAAAAGATTTTTCAAAATATGCCTTGTTTGCCATCATTGTATTAGGTGCCATTTATTTATTAAACGATTATCGCGGCATTCCGTTTCCCGTATTAGTGCTTGCCATTCTCGCTATATTTGGGTTATTTCTTTCCCGTAAAACCGCTTTCGGTCGCCATGTTTACGCCATTGGGGGAAATATTGAGGCAGCCAAATTATCCGGTATTAACGTAGAAAAAACTAAGCTCATCATCTTTGCTATGAATGGGGTATTAGTCGCCATTGCCGGATTAATTTTAAGTGCCCGTTTAGGTGCTGGCTCACCTTCTGCCGGACAAAATGCCGAACTAGACGCCATTGCTGCTTGTGTCATTGGCGGTGCGAGTTTGGCAGGTGGTGTCGGGAGTGTCTTCGGTGTAGTCATTGGTGCGTTGATTATTGCATTATTAGATAACGGCATGAGTATGCTTGATGTCCCGACGTTCTGGCAATATATCGTCAAGGGTGCAATTTTATTACTTGCCGTATGGATTGATACCAGTAGCAAGAAAAAAATGTAACATATTATCGCCATTGAAAAATGGCGATTTTTCTATCCGCACTTTTATAAAAATCCATTTTCCGCTATATTTCTTACAACCCAATCAACGGACAAAACAATGGCGGAGCAATACTACAAAATCGCACTCTTATTTAATGCCAATAAAGTCTATGATAGGCAAGTGGTGGAGGGCATTGGGCAATATATTCAGGCTTCACAATGTACGTGGGATATATTCGTAGAAGATGAATTTATTTACCATGCCGACAGCATAAACCATTTATCTATTGACGGCATTATTGCCGATTTTGATGATCCTAAAACGGCGGAATTACTTGAACACTCCCAAATTCCTACGATTGCCGTTGGCGGCTCTTATAAACAGCCTCATTTTTATCCGCACTTTCCTTATGTTGCAACCGATAATTTCGCCCTTGTTGAACTTGCTCTTTCGCACCTTCAACAAAAAGGGCTGTCTCAATTTGCTTTTTACGGGATACAAGTAGAAACCGAAAAGCATTGGTCAAAGGAACGAAAGAATGCATTTATTGAATTAATGGAAAAAAATCATTATCCGCTCTACCTCTATGAATGCGGACAAATTGACGCACAAAATTGGCTGACTGAACAAGCAAAACTCATCAATTGGTTAAAAACTTTGCCGCCTCATACAGGCATCGTTGCCGTCACCGATGCACGAGCGAGACATCTATTGCAAGCCTGTGAATACAGCAAAATCGCCGTCCCGGAAGAACTTTGCGTAGTGGGTATTGATAATGAGGAATTGATTCAGTATCTATCTCGAGTCTCCCTTTCATCTGTCGAACAAGGCACTCGAGAAATTGGCTATCAAGCCGCCAAATTGCTACATCGTCAGCTAAATGGGCAAAAAGTCTCCCATACGCCGATTTTAATTCCACCTATCACCATACATTCGAGAAACTCCACCGATTATCGCTCGCTACATGATCCCCTCGTAATGCAAGCGATGCATTATATTCGCCACCGTGCGTGCCAAGGCATAAAAGTGGAACAAGTATTGGATCATCTTGAAACATCACGCTCTAATCTTGAGCAACGTTTCAAAAATGCGATGAATAAAACTATTCATCAGGTGATTCACGAAGAAAAAATCTCGCGTGCAAAGAATTTATTACAACAAACTGACATTTCCATTCAAGAAATCGCCGAGATTTGCGGCTATCCTTCCATTCAATACTTTTATTCCGTATTTAAGAAAGAATTTGGCATGACACCAAGGGAATTTAGAAAAAATAGTTAGATAAAAGAGCGGTTAAAAATCTCTGTAATTTTAACCGCTCTTTTATTTGTCCCCCAAATTAAACTTGGTGCGCCAAGCGATATTCGACCAAATCCTCTATCGTCAGCACGATGTAACCAAATTTTTGTGCAAATTCAACAATTTCAGGTGCGCGAGCCATGGTGCCGTCATCGTTGGTAATTTCGCAAATGACACCGGCCGGTTTAAAACCGGCAAGACGGGCTAAATCGACAGAGGCTTCTGTATGACCACGGCGGGCAAGTACACCGCCATTTACCGCACGAAGCGGGAAAATATGACCGGGACGATGTAAATCGGTCGGCACGGCGTTATCTGCAACAGCAGCTTGAATTGTGGTAACGCGATCAGCGGCAGATACTCCTGTGGATACGCCTTTCGCGGCTTCAATAGTCACGGTAAAAGCGGTTTTGTTTACGCTATTGTTGTTTTCCACCATTGGTGGTAAATCAAGTTGTTGGCAAAGCTCTTCCGTAATGCACAAACACACGATACCGCTACCGTAACGGATTAATTTCGCCATTTGCTCGGTGGTGATGGTTTCCGCCGGGAAGATTAAATCCCCTTCGTTTTCGCGATTTTCATCATCTAATACCAATACACCGTTGCCGTTTTTAAAGGCTTGGATAGCATTAAGTACACGTTCTTCGGCAGTTGTACCGAATGGAGATAAAATAGACTGATTCATCGTAATTTCCTTTATTTCTTAGATTAAAATTAACCAGAATCAGGGCTGAGAAATGTAAATAGAAAGAACGGGTTGGGATTCCAATCCGCTTTATTCTCTTTCATCCAGACTTTACTGTCGGCTTTGGAATTACACCAAATCTGCTAACCTTAAAAAGCGTTTAATGCGTCAAATTCTCGTTAAAAATTGACCGCACTTTTTAAGTGCTCGCGGGCTCTACCGCCGGTTGGGAATTTCACCCTGCCCTGAGAATGAGCATAAAGTATAGCGTAAAATCGTCAGGTGCAAAATCAGAACGTGAAAAATATTTGCATTTAGCCTACAATACGTGCACTTAATCCTTATGTGATTGTCAGGTAAAGCATGTCAGCAGTCCAAGAGAAAAAAATCGGTGTTATTTTTGGGAAGTTTTATCCCGTGCATACCGGTCATATTAATATGATTTATGAGGCGTTTAGTAAAGTCGATGAATTACACGTGATTGTGTGTAGCGATACCGAACGTGATTTGAAGCTCTTTTACGATAGCAAAATGAAACGTATGCCTACCGTGCAAGACCGCTTACGCTGGATGCAACAAATCTTCAAATATCAAAAAAATCAGATTTTTATCCACCATTTAATCGAAGACGGTATTCCGAGTTACCCTAACGGCTGGCAGGCTTGGAGCGAGGCAGTAAAAACTTTATTCAGAGAAAAAGAATTTGAACCCTCCGTGGTTTTCAGTAGTGAACCACAGGATAAAGCCCCTTATGAAAAATATTTAGGTTTAGAGGTTTCTTTAGTGGATCCCGACCGCACATTCTTTAATGTGTCAGCAACCAAAATTCGTACCACTCCTTTTCAATATTGGAAATTTATTCCGAAAGAAGTTCGTCCGTTTTTTGCCAAAACCGTCGCCATTTTAGGCGGGGAAAGCAGCGGTAAAAGTGTGTTGGTGAATAAACTTGCTGCGGTATTTAACACCACATCTGCATGGGAATACGGGCGTGAGTTCGTGTTTGAAAAACTGGGCGGTGATGAGCAAGCTATGCAGTATTCAGACTATCCGCAAATGGCATTGGGACACCAGCGTTACATTGATTATGCCGTTCGCCACGCACATAAAATCGCCTTTATTGATACAGATTTTATTACCACGCAAGCATTTTGTATTCAATACGAAGGAAAAGCCCACCCTTTCCTTGATTCCATGATCAAAGAATACCCCTTTGATGTCACAATTTTGCTAAAAAATAACACCAAGTGGGTAGATGACGGTTTGCGTAGTTTAGGATCTCAAAAACAACGTCAACAATTCCAACAATTGCTTAAAAAATTGTTAGATAAATACAAAGTGCCTTACATTGAGATTGAATCACCAAGCTATTTAGATCGTTACAATCAAGTTAAATCGGTGATTGAAAAAATATTAAATGAAGAAGAATTGGACAATTTACAAAACGGTCCAAAAACATTAAAGAGTAAATAAGATGATTCTATTTGCAGGTGATCCACACGGAAGTTATGAACATCTCTATCCCTTTGTACAAGAAAACGACAATGTTGCGTTGATTATTTTGGGTGACTTGCAACTGACCTCGCCCTGTGAATTGGATAAGCTCGCGAAATATTGTGATATTTGGTTTATTCACGGCAATCACGATAGCAAAACTGTCTCAGCGTTTGAGGCTATTTGGGGTTCGGAATGGAAAAATCGCAATTTACACAATCGTGTAGAGGAAATTCAAGGAGTGTATATTGCCGGATTAGGTGGGGTATTCCGTGGTCAAATTTGGATGCCGCCAAATCGTCCAATGTTTTTTGATCCTATCCATTATTGCCAATATAGTTCACAAGAAAAGATTTGGCGTGGTGGTGTGCCGCTACGTCATCGTACATCAATTTTTCCTTCCGATATTGAAATGCTTGAAAATAAACAGGCTGATATTTTAATTTGTCATGAAGCACCAAAACCGCACCCTATGGGATTTCAAGTGATTAATGAGCTTGCAGAAAAAATGGGGGTAAAACATATCTTCCATGGTCATCATCACGATAATTTTATTTATAAAACCCAGCATTCTTACAAAATTACAAACGTAGGATTCCGTAGCCTTGCTGACGTCAATGGAAATTATTTATTGAAAAATATTGATGATCGTGATGGAAGATAAAATACTATCTAATTAAATTAGTTAGTGGAAATTATTAGAAACGAAAGATAAGAGGGAAATGGCGCACCCGAAAGGATTCGAACCTTTGACCGCTCGGTTCGTAGCCGAGTACTCTATCCAGCTGAGCTACGGGTGCGTAAATAATGTTTAATTACTCCTAACCATTTTATTAAGATAGAGCCGTTCTAAAATGGCGCACCCGAGAGGATTCGAACCTCTGACCGCTCGGTTCGTAGCCGAGTACTCTATCCAGCTGAGCTACGGGTGCAGAATAAATAAAACCACAAATGGCGGTGAGAGAGGGATTCGAACCCTCGATGGAGTTTTTGACCCCATACTCCCTTAGCAGGGGAGCGCCTTCAGCCTCTCGGCCATCTCACCACAATCGGTGTGTGGGCGGTATGATACGTTTTTTTGAAAATATGTCAAACCCTTTTTTGAAAAAGGTAATGCGTTTGAATATTTTCTCTTCAGATTGTGTAAATAAAGTGCGTTGAGTAAAACGTTCGTTTTTCCGACCGCACTTTTTAACCATTCAAAATGGAACGTAAACGATCTAGCTGACTTTGTGTCTGCTGCTGTTTTTGTTCCGTCGTCAGTTTGGGTTTATCTCGTTCCCAAAGCACATCATCATACGGTAATTCAGTTAAAAATCGGCTCGGTTCTGGGCGAATCAGCTCGCCATATTGACGACGTTCTCGGCATAGGGAAAAAGTTAGTTCCTTCTGAGCCCTTGTGATCCCCACATAAGCCAAGCGGCGTTCTTCTTCTATATTATCTTCATCAATACTGGTTTGATGTGGCAAAATGCCTTCTTCCATACCGATCAAATACACGTAAGGAAATTCTAGTCCTTTCGAGGCATGTAACGTCATCAACTGGACTTGATCGCTTTCCTCATCATCTTCACCTCGTTCCAACATATCACGCAAGGTTAAACGAGTGACTACTTGATTAAGGTTCATTGGTTCATTGGTTTCATCGCCTTTCAGCATATCCGCCACCCAATCAAACAATGTGGCAACATTTTTACTTTGCATTTCAGCGGCTTTTGGCGTGGTGGCATATTCGTACAAATATTCTTCATAATGAATGGTGGACAACATAGCACGAACGGCATGTTCCGGTTCCGAACGTTGCACTTCGTCATTTAATTCGACTATCCAGCGTCCAAATTTTTGGAGGGCATTATAGGCTTTCGGTGTCACCCGTTGAATAAGCTCAAACTCAAAAATCGCCTCAAATAGGCTTATATGTTTTTCCTGTGCAAGCTCGCCCAGTTTTTGTAAGGTTGTCGCGCCGATCTCACGTTTTGGCGTATTTACGATACGCAAAAATGCTGCATCGTCATCTTGATTTACGACCAAACGCAAATACGCCATCATGTCTTTAATTTCCGCACGAGAGAAAAAAGAAGTGCCACCGGAAATTTTATAGGGAATACGGTTTTGCATTAACACTTTTTCCAACAAACGGGATTGATGATTGCCTCGATACAAAATCGCGTAATCCTTATATTTTGTCTTGCGACTAAAACGATGAGCGATCAATTCGGCAACAATGCGTTCAGCTTCGTGTTCTTCATTCTTCGCTTCAATCACCAATAATTTTTCACCCTCGCCGATGTTAGAAAACAATTTTTTGTCGAACACGTGTTGATTGTTATCAATCAAAATATTGGCACAATGCAAAATACGCTGAGTGGAGCGGTAATTTTGTTCCAATTTAATCACTTGTAAATTAGGAAAATCATCACGCAAACGCACCATATTCTCCGGTTTTGCCCCACGCCAGGAATAAATGGATTGGTCATCATCCCCCACCACGGTAAAACAGTCTCGTTTCCCCACCAGCAATTTGATTAACTCATATTGGCTGGTGTTAGTGTCTTGATATTCATCGACCAACAAATAACGAATTTTTTCCTGCCATTTTGACCGCACTTCTTCATTTTGTTTGAACAATAAAGTGGGAAGCATAATCAAATCGTCAAAATCTAACGCATTATAAGCACGAATTTGTGTCGCATAACGTTCATAACATTTGGCAAAGGTTTGATATTTCGCATCCCGTGCTAAAGCATAGGCTTGCTTTGGTGAAACTAAATCATTTTTCCAATTGGAAATCACCGAAGTTAATTCACGCAGCAGATCTTTGTCTTCTTTCAACACATCTGCGGTGAGTTCTTTTAACAAAGCAAATTGATCGTGTTCATCAAACAAGGTCATATTGGCTTTGAAACCCAATACCTTGTATTCCCGTTTGATGATGTCAAAACCGAGAGTATGAAAGGTGGAAACTGTCAAACCTTTGGTTCGCTCTTTTCCGATAGAATGCGCCACCCGCTCTTTCATTTCTCGTGCGGCTTTATTAGTGAAGGTCACCGCCGCAATTTGTTTCGGAGAATAACCGCACTTTGCGATCAAGTGCGCAATTTTATTAATAATCACACGAGTTTTTCCGGAACCTGCACCGGCAAGCACCAAGCAGGGACCGGTCACACATTCTACTGCGTGTTGTTGTTGGGGATTCAGTTTCATCATTGTTATTGAGCCCATGCGTAGGGCAGTAAAACAGTATCGAGTAAAAAGGAGAGAGGCAAATCCAAAATCGGTACGCCCCATTGTTTCGCCATTTCTAAGTCATAGGAGACACCAGCATAGGCGGTATAATCTTGCGAAGGATCAACCAATTTCACCACGGTACCACAGCCGGATAAGGCAAAAAGTGCGGTTAAAATGAAGGCTATTTTTGGCATCGTTCTTGCAAGGCATTGAAGACAGCCGGTGGTACAAGTTCAGCCACATCGCCACCATGTAAATAAATTTCACGCACGATAGTGGATGAGACAAACGTCCATTTTTCAGTCGGTGGAAAGAAAAGACTTTCAACGCCGTTTGTAAGTAGTCGATTAAGGGAAGCGAGCTGGAGTTCGTATTCAAAATCGGTTGTCGTTCGCACACCACGGATAACCGCCGCAACATTACGGGCTTTAATGACATTCGCCAACAAATCGGAGAAACCAAAGACTTCAACATTCGCTAAATGTGCAACGGATTGTCGGGCAAGTTCAATGCGTTCATCCAAAGAAAATAACGGCTTTTTACTCGGGCTATTCGCCACCGCCACGAAAACTTTGGGAAAAATGACCGCACTTCGCTCAATAATATCCAAGTGTCCGTTTGTGATAGGATCAAAAGTGCCAGGGTAAATCACCGTTGTCATACTTTACGCTCCAAATAAGGCTTTAATAAATCAAATAAACGCGATAATGCGCCCCGATTTTCCATTAATACTTCATAACCTGAATGACCTAAACGCAAACACACCTTTTTTGAGTCAAGTAATGACTCAACGGCTCGCTCTAATGCCTCAACAGTTGAATTAATTTCCAATACGCCTTGCACTTCTACGAGTGTTCTAAAAACTTCAGGGAAATTAAAGGTATGTTTCCCACTAATAACCGGGATCTTAAATGCCAAGGGTTCAAGAGGGTTATGTCCCCCGTGCTTGACAAGACTTCCCCCAACAAAAGCAATATCAGAAACACCATACATCAGCATCATTTCGCCCATGGTATCGCCCAAAATCACTTGGGTATTGGCATTGGGCAATTCACCGGAGGAGCGGCGAATAAATTGAAATTTTTCTTTTTCAATTAACATGGCGACTGAATTAAATCGCTCCGGATGGCGAGGGACGAGGAGTAAAAGTAAGTTAGGGTATTTTCTCAGCAACTGACGATGTGCTTGCAAAATCATTTCTTCTTCCCCTTCGTGTGTGCTTGCTGCAATCCAGATTTGACGCTCTCCCCCCCATTGCTCATTCAATATTTGAATTTTTTCAAGCAAGGTCTGGCTGACGGTTAAATCATACTTGATATTACCGGTCAGATTAATTTTTTCTTTTGGATAACCCAAATCGATAAAACGTTTCTCACTGATTTTATCTTGGGGCGCAACTAAGCTAATTTGCGACCACATTCCCTGTAAGTGTCGTCGTACCTTATCATAGCGTTTTGCAGAACGAGCGGATAAACGGGCATTTGCAACAATAAACGGCACATTATGTCGGTACAGTTGTTGAATTAAGTTCGGCCAAAGTTCTGTTTCAATCACAATACAAAGTTTGGGTTGAACAAAATCAATAAAACGATTGATTGCCCAAGGAATATCATAAGGTAAATAGTAGTGATTCACTGTATCACCAAAGGCATCTTTCACGCGATCAGATCCTGTTGGCGTCACTGTAGTGAAAATAATAGGTAAATCGGGGTAGTGCTGTTGAATACGACGAACTAAAGGTGTCGCGGCGATCACCTCTCCAACAGATGCTGCGTGAATAATCACACCGTTTGCATTCGGGCGAGCCAAATTTCCATAAAACCCATATCGCTCGCCTAATCTTTTACGATAGTTAGGAGCTTTGAAACTTCTTATCCACATAAAGAAAAGTAGCAAGGGTAGACTCAAATACATTATGCCGGTATAAAAAAAACGCCACATAGATTAAATTCGGTTATACTGGAAAAAATTTTGGGTAGTATAGCAAAAAAAGGATCAGAATATGCCAACAATTAGTGTTGCGATGATTGTAAAAAATGAAGCTAAAGATCTTGCATTGTGCCTAGATACAGTGAAAGATTGGGTAGATGAAATCATCATTTTAGATTCAGGCAGTACCGATAATACAAAGGAAATTGCGCTAAGCTATGGGGTAAAATTTTATGAGAATACCGACTGGCCCGGCTTTGGTAAACAACGTCAGATCGCTCAACAATATGTTACCTGTGACTATGTATTTTGGTTGGATGCCGATGAACGGGTGACACCTGAATTGCAGGCCTCAATTAAACAGGCGGTGCAACAAAATGCAGAAAATACCGTGTTTAAGATCCCACGGGTCAGCGAAGTATTTGGACGTGAAATTCGTCATTCGGGTTGGTACCCTGACTACGTAGTACGTTTATATCGTACAGATTATGCTGGCTATGATGACTCATTAGTACATGAAAAAGTTCGCTATCCAAGCCATACCCGTGTTGAAAAATTGGAAGGTGATTTACAACATTTCACTTATAAAAGCATTCATCACTATCTCGTGAAATCAGCCAATTATGCAAAAGCTTGGGCAGACCAACGCCAAGCAAAAAATAAAAAGGCGACACTCTGGCAAGGTTCAAGCCATGCTATTGCCTGTTTTGTCAAAATGTATATTTTGAAAGCTGGTTTCTTAGATGGAAAGCAAGGTTTTTTACTGGCTATACTTTCTGCCCACTCTACATTTGTGAAATATGCAGAACTGTGGGAACGGGATCAGCATTAAAAAAGTGCGGTTAAAAATTCCCGTGTTTATCCAATTCGTATTTACGATCTCTTTTCCTTTTGTTAGAATTTGTAATCTAATTGAAATCAATTCTCAATTGTTTTTTAAGGATAGGAAATGCCTCAACTTTTTGAATTTTTACAACAGTACAGTGACTACATCATTATCGGGCTTTTACTTGTTATGAGCGTTCTTATGCTTGCCATGGTTATTGAGCGCTTTATTTTCTTAACTAAAATAAATGTAAGTAAGTACGCTAATATCCATGCATTAGATATCGATCTGAACCGAAATATGACTATTATTTCAACAGTAGGGGCAAATGCACCTTATGTTGGTTTATTAGGTACGGTCATTGGTATTTTATTGACGTTTTATCAAATTGGTCAGGGGGGAGGCGATGTAGATGCCGGTGAAATTATGCTACACCTCTCTTTAGCATTAAAGGCGACGGCTCTTGGTATTTTAGTCGCTATCCCTTCAATGATTTTTTATAACGGCTTAAATCGTAAGATTGAAGTAAACCGCTTAAAGTGGAAAGTATTAAATTCACAAAAAGATAAGGAATAATCGTGAAGAGATTTGATGAAATTAATATTATTCCTTTCATTGATATTATGTTGGTGCTGTTAGCGATTGTACTAATTACGGCTTCGTTTATTTCACAGGGTAAAATTCAAGTTAATGTACCAAAAGCGAGTACGGCTGTTGCGTTTAAATCTGATGAACTTGCCAAACTTGTAACGGTTACTCAGAAAGGTGAGCTTTATTTTAATGATAAACCTATCTCTCGGGAGGCGCTAGAAACGGAAGTTAATCATTGGAATAAAGCACAAAAAGTAACATTAAAAATTGATGCAGAAGCGAGTTTTCAAGATTTTGTTAATATTACTGATTTACTGGCCAAAAATGAAATTAAGAATGTGGCAATCGTATCAATGAAGGATAGAGGGAGTAGTTCAAAATCTGTAATAGCGGAAGCAGCGACGAAATAGGAAAAGCAATGAAACAAGTTAAACGTTCATTTTTAGGTTTACTTATTTCTCTTTTTATTCATGGGGCGGTTGTAAGTGTATTATTGTGGAACTGGCATAAAGGAAATGATAGTGCGAATAGTCATGCAGGTGAATTAGCAACCAGTATTTCTATGGAAATGATACAAGGGATGCGTGTGGAGGAATCGCCTTCGGAACCATTACCTCAAAAAGCTGAATCTGAACTATTGCAAAAGGAGATTATTGCTGATCCAACTAAGAAAGCTGAAGTTGAGAAGAAAAAAGAGCCGGAGAGAAAGCCAGAAAAACCAAAAGATAAGGCAAAACCACAAAAAGAAAAACCTAAAAAAGAGGTGAAACCTAAAGAAACAGGACAAACCTTGCCAAAAAATTTACCGGTTGGAGAAAGAAATATAAATTCTACCTCTTCAGTAAGTTCAAAGGCGACGAGTACCGGTATGGTTAATACTCAGTCCAATATGGTTGGAAGTGGCTCAAATACGAATGAAATTGCTACTTATAAGGCTGCGTTATATCGTGAAATTGAGCGTCGTAAACAATATCCGACAAGGGCTAAAATGATGCGTAAACAAGGTATTGTTCACATATCGTTTAATATCGGGCATGATGGCGTGTTGAGTGGTGAAAATATTGTGAGATCCTCGGGTGATGAGAGTCTAGATAATGCGGCATTGAAAGCCGTGCAAAACGCAAAACCGGTAGGCCCTAAACCGGCAGGTCTTGCAAGCAAACTTTCTGTTCCTATTCGTTTTAGTTTACAATAATGGATAAAAAAAGCAGAGTTTTATCTCTGCTTTTTTGTTTATAAAATTCATTATCAATAGGTGCGATGATTTCTTGATAGCGTGCGGGTATGATTGTTAAATTTTGATTTCAACCGAAGTGGTTTTGGTAAATTTAATAGAGAAGTCGAATCATACTGGCTGACAGGAATTGAATGCCCGATATATTCTTCAATGGCCGGTAAGTTCATCGCATATTCCTCGCATGCAAAGCTAATAGAAACCCCACTTTCACCGGCACGACCGGTACGTCCAATGCGATGGACATAATCTTCACGATCATCCGGTAAATCATAATTAAAGACATGGGTAACATCCGAGATATGTAAACCTCGTGCAGCAACATCGGTGGCTACGAGAATATCTAACTGACCATCAGTAAATTGTTTTAACAAAGAAAGGCGCTTTTTCTGTGCAATATCACCGGTTAGTAATCCTACCCGATGTCCATCAGCCGCCAAATAACCCCAAATTTCTTCACATCTATGTTTAGTATTGGCAAACACAATACAGCGATCCGGCCATTCTTCCTCAATGAGTGTCAATAATAATGCCATTTTGTCACTATTTGATGGATAAAATAATTCTTCTTTAATACGATGCCCGGTTTTTTGTTCCGGCTCAATTTCGATGTATTCCGGAGTATTCATATCTTCAAAAGCAAGCTCCCGCACTTTGTAAGAAAGCGTGGCAGAAAAGAGCATCGTTAGACGATGTTGAGGCACAGGACATTTACGCAGTAAATAACGAATATCGCGAATAAAACCGAGATCAAACATTCGATCTGCCTCATCTAATACAACCACTTGAATTTGATCTAAATGAATAATCCCTTGCTTGACATAATCAATCACGCGCCCTGTTGTGCCAATTAAGATATCTACACCCTGTTCAATGGCTTGTAATTGTTTGTCATAGCCCTCGCCACCATAAGCAAGTGCGGTTTTTAATCCGGTTATTTTTGTAAACAACTCTGAATCATGACTAATTTGTACCGCAAGTTCACGAGTTGGAGCCAGAATGAGGGCTCTTGGTTGATTGTAACGAATGCTATTTTGGGGATTATTGAGTAAATGGTGAAAAGTCGCCGTTAAAAAAGCTAAGGTTTTACCCGTACCGGTTTGCGCTTGTCCGGCAACATCTCTGCCTTTCAATGTGATCGGTAATGAAAGGGCTTGGATAGGTGTGCAATATTCAAATTTATTATTTTGCAATGCTTTTAATACGATAGGGTGTAAAGCAAGATCTGAAAATCGTTGTTGGCTTAAGTGGTTTTGTGTCATAACAGTCATATTTTTTGAAAAAGTCGCTTAGGATAGCATGAATGGAGAAATTCCCCAATGAGTATGCCTATTAGCCGACTGATTATGAAGAGAAATAATGGAGTTGGATGACTTGTTTTTTAATGGAAGAAAAAAGCCTACTTGAGTTAAGTAGGCAATTTTTAGCATTAATTTATCGGAGGAATTTGATTAACCCATACCGTATTTTTTCAATTTTTTGCGCAAGGTGCCACGATTGATACCAAGCATATTAGCAGCACGGGTTTGGTTACCGCGGGTATATTGCATAACCATATCCAACATAGGGTGTTCAACTTCCGATAATACTAATTCGTAAAGATCATTCACATCTTGACCATCTAATTGTGATAAATAGTTACGTAATGCTTGTTTAACAGAATCACGTAATGGTTTATTGGTTACTTGTGATTGAGCGTTTAAAACTGAAACGGTTAATGCTTCAGATGGACTACTTTGTTGTTCTAACATTTCTCTCTATCCAAAATTGAATTTAAAAACTCTTCCAACACAATAAGCTGCTCTTTAGGATCACTAATTGTGTTAAAAGTCTGTCTAAAAACGGAATTGGGTTGAATTCCCTGTAAATACCAAGCTACATGTTTACGTGCAATACGATAACCTTTCTGCTCACCATAGAATTGATGTAATTCTTTAATATGATGCAAGATTTGACCGCACTTTTCACTTAGACTCGGTGTTTGAATTATCGAATCATGCTCAATGAAGGCATCTACTGCTTGAAATAGCCATGGATTACCGAGTGCAGCACGACCGATCATAATTGCATCAGCACCTGTATAATCAAGCACTGTTTTTGCTTTTTCAGCAGAATCAATATCGCCATTTGCAATTACTGGAATTGAAATAGCGCTTTTGACTGCACGAATATTGTCGTATTCAGCTTCACCTTCAAACAGACATTCTCTCGTCCGCCCATGAATCGTTAAAGCTTGAATACCCGATTGTTCGGCAATTTTACCGATTTGTATACAATTTCGATGGGATTTATCCCAGCCGGTGCGAATTTTTAAAGTAACAGGTACATTAACGGCATTGACCACTTCCTGTAGAATGTTTTCTACCAATTCAGGAAATTGCAATAAGGCTGAGCCTGCGAGTTTGCGATTTACCTTTTTAGCGGGACATCCCATATTGATGTCGATAATTTCTGCGCCGTATTCCACATTAATAGCAGCAGCCTGTGCCATTTCTAATGGATCGGAACCTGCAATTTGCACGGCATTAATGCCTAAGTCATCACTATGGGCTAAACGAAGTTTAGATTTCTCCGTATGCCAAACCTGCGGATTGGCGGACATCATTTCTGAGAATGTGAGCCCTGCACCATAATGCGTACAAAGACGACGAAAGGGCTTATCGGTAATGCCAGCCATTGGGGCGAGTAAAACACGATTTTTTAACTGGTATGAACCGATTCGCATTTTATCTTTACCACCTAAGCCAACCTAAATCCATTATCGTCACCACTATTATCACTGAATAGGGGCGACAACCGATAAGGCGTGCTATCATACGCATTTTACCCTAGTTTGCAAAGTGAAATTTGTTCAAAAAATACACTTTTTTTGATTGACAAAAAGAAATTAATGGTTTTTTAATTTACCTGTAATACGACACCACTCTTCACGCACGGATACAGGATCTAAAGTAAACGTTTGTGTGTAAGCTTCGCACACGGATTGGGCTTGGGTTTCTAAAATACCGGATAAGCCAAGTTCGCCGTTTTCTTTTACAAGCTGACTAATTACAGGATAAAGCTCTTTTAATGGACCGGCGAGAATATTGGCAACAACAACATCAGCTTTTAGATTTTCCGGTTTCTCATCAGATAAAAAGAGTTGTAAACGATCCGCCACACCGTTTTGCTCCGCATTATTACGGCTGGCAAGAATAGCTTGAGGATCGATGTCAATTCCGATTGCGTTCTTGGCGCCTAGCTTTAATGTGGCGATGGCTAAAATGCCTGAACCACAACCAAAATCAATTACTGTTTTACCTTCCAGATCTAACCCGTCTAACCATTCTAAACAAAGGGCTGTAGTAGGGTGTGTACCGGTACCAAATGCGAGGCCGGGATCAAGCATGACATTGACCGCATTTTCATCCGGCACTTCACGCCAACTTGGACAAATCCACAAACGTTTACCAAATTGCATAGGATGGAAATTATCCATCCATTCCCGCTCCCAGTCTTTATCTGCAATTTGTTCAACTTTGTAGGCGGTATTTTCATCTAAATGCCCTGCTTGTTTTAGCAAATCAACAATTTCCGTCATATTGGTTTCCGCATCAAATAAGGCAATCACATCCGTATTACCCCAAAGGCGGGTTTCACCCGGTAAAGGTTCAAAAATCGGCGTATCTTGGCTATCCATAAATGTGATGGACACCGAACCGATTTCTTCTAAAAAATCACTGATTTGTTCTGCTTTTTCATTTGTGCTGTTTAGGCGAATTTGAATCCAAGCCATATATTTTTCCTTTGTTTGCGATATTTATAGCAAATGCACGAATAAGAATGTCAATAAAACGTAGAGATACACGACATGCGTATGTCCGTAACATATTGAAATAAATTGGTTTTATAAGGGACATACTCAGTGTGTCCCTACAGATAAACCCGGCTTATGCAGTTGCTGTATGTTCATCATTGGGTGAATATGGGGTGCATTATACCGATTTTTTCAAAAATTTCGGCAGTAACGTCGAACCAAGTGTGGCAAACATAATGATTGTGATGCCAAGTGCGGTTGAAAATGAAAGCGTTTCGCCAAGTAATAAAACTGCAAATAAAATACCAAATAGGGGCTCAAGAGAGACTAAAACGCCGGAAAGGTTGGCATCTACACTATTTAGCCCCTTATTCCACAGCCAGTAAGCGAGCCAACTACAACCGATAGCGAGATAAAATAATCCGATGATACCGTATCCATTCAAATGAATTTCCCAGTTTTCGGTTAACACTAAGGTGAAGGGCAATGTGGTGATTGTACCTAATACAAGGGTTGCTGAAGTATAGGCTTGAGTAGATATTTTGGCGACAATAGATTGTGTCCAACGCAACACACAGGCAAAAATAATACCTGCCGATAACACTAATAAACAACCAAATAAGCTAATTTCATTGATCCCTTCATGGTGTTGTCCACCATTAATCATCACGGCAACGCCTAAAAATGCGAGACCACCGAAGAGCCAATGGAACCATTTTGCTTTGTCTTTGAAAAAGAAATGGCCAACGAATACGACAAGAAGAGGTTCTAGCCCAATCATCGTGACCGCACTGGAAGCAGAAGTATATTTCAAGCCGATAAATTGTAATAAGAAAACGGCGGTATAGTTAAAAAAGGCGAGCCACCACAATTGTTTTCTCATGGGATAGCTAATTTTTTTCCAACGACGTAAAAAGAGGGGAAAGACGAAAATCATTGCAATAATTAACCGCACTTGAACGACAAGCACGGGATCCATCATAGAATAGGTGAATTTAGCAGCGATTAATGAGCTACTCCAAAGCAGCAGAGCGATAATTTGATAGAGCATTATTTTTTGTTTATTTGTAGGGACACATATCTTGTGTCCAGTAATAACATATTAAAAATTTGATTTTATTTCAGGTCTGTGTCCCTGCCACATAATATCGGTTAATTCCTCAAGTGCGGTGATTTTTTCCGCAGTTTTTTCATACGGATCTCACCCAATTTATTCCCCACTAAAAATGCGATTAAACCGAATGTTAATGCCGGCACGATTTGATGGAATCCAAGCAGTTTCGTATTGAGTTGCGTGAGTAAAATATAACTGCCTAAGCCGACAATCATTGAGCTTAATGCCCCGTAAGCATTGGCTTTATCCCAATAAATTCCTAACACGATAACCCATAAAAAGGCGGCTTCCAATCCACCAAAAGCGAACAAGTTCAGCCAAATAATCATATCTGGCGGATTAAGAGCAGCAAGAATTAAAAGTGCGGTTAAAATCAGCGTAATAATGGAAGAAAAATAGCTGATTTTTTTCTCATTTTTAGCCGCATTTGGCTTGGCAGAAAGATATAAATCTTTGACAAAAATTGATGATGATTGAATCAGCTGTGCATCAATGGTGGACATTATGGCAGACATCGGGGCGGCTAAGAAAATCCCTGCCACAATAGGTGGAAGAACTTGCAACATGAGGGTGGGGATAACTTGATCCGCAATGGTTAAATTAGGGATAATAGCACGCCCTAATGCACCGGATAAGTGCATTCCGAACATAATTAAAGAAAGCACAATGGTGCCGATCAACATCCCTCGGTGCAGAGCTTTACTGTCTTTAAATGCCATACAACGCACCGCTGTGTGTGGTAGCCCTACCACACCAAAACAGACGAGCACCCAAAATGAAGCCATAAATTGAAAACCGAGCATATCGTTCGCTCCATAAGGGCTGACTAAGGCAGGATCAATTTCGGTTAATTTATTGACCGCACTTTCTACGCCACCAAGAGCATAAATGGTACCGCCTAGTAAAATCACCGTACCGATAATCATCACGGTGCCTTGAATGGTATCAGTCAGCACCACGGCACGGAAGCCGCCGATAAATGTATAAATCCCCACCGTGAAGGCGAAAAGTAAAAGCGCCTGTGTATAAGAAATCCCAATGGTCGTTTCAAGTAATCGTGCACCACCGATAAATTGCACGGTCATCGCCGCAAAAAAAGCGAGTAATAAGGCAAGACTTGAAACCCAAACAAGGTATTTATTTTTGTAGCGATACAAGAAAAGATCATTGATGGTGAGGGCGTTCGTTTCTCTTGAAAGGAGAGCAAATTTTTTGCCTAATACGCCCAAAGCAAGCCATACGGCAGGCACTTGGATCATGGCTAACAATACCCAACCCAATCCATATTTATAGGCGGCTCCCGGCCCCCCGACAAAAGAACTGGCGCTGGCATAGGTAGAGGCAGTGGTCATGGCAAGCACAAAACCTGTCATTGAGCGATTTCCGACATAATATTCTGTTAAAAAATCGCCTTTTGTTCGCTTCACATAAGCATAGATCGCCGCCCCAAATACAAAAGTGAGGTAGATGATTAAAGGAAGAATGATGCCGAGATTCATTGTTTATCTCCCTTATCTTTGATTTCTAAGGAAATATCCAGATAGACAATTTTGATGACCCAATAGCCGACAACGATAAACAAAATCGGTAAATAGATGCAGGAAAGCTCAAACCAAAGGGGGAAACCGATTGGACCTAAAGTTTCTTTTGGTAAGTAAGCGCATAAACACCAACCGATCACATATAAGAAGCTGAGCCCTAATGCCCATCTCGCTTCCTTAGCGGCTTGTTTGTATCGTTGTGTGAGTGTCATATTGTGTATCCTTAGTTAAAATGTTTTACTCATTTCTAAATAAATACGGTTTTTATCATAACGATAAAAAGGGTGGTTACTTTTTATTTTTTGATACGTCCAGGTTAGTTTTGGTGTCATTCCCCAAAAATAGAAATCACGATGCCACAAGGTTAGTGCAGTAAAATACTCATTATTTTTCTGACGAATTTGGAAGAAATCAATGTCTTTATATACTCGCCTTGCATAGGCAAGGTTTAATCGGGTGGAAATACCGAAAGCCCATTCTTGTCCCCAGCCTAAACGAATATTTTTTCTTTGGTAAGCATTATCGCGATCACGGGTATTTTCACGATTATAATCGATACCTGCAACCCAATATTGCCCACTCTTTGGAATATAAAGTAGGGTATTTGACCAAAGATAATTATTACCATTTAAATGTTTCCGCCAGTCATAACGTTGTTCACCATATTCAAGTGCGGTCGAAATTTGCCATTTTTCATTTAGCCAATAGTTTGTTTCTAATCGAATACCGGAATTTTTGGAATATTGTTTTAATGCCTCGCTGCCTGATGATCCACCGCCATACCAACGTTTTTCTATAAAGGGAGAGAGCGAACTCTCAAAGCGTGCGGTTTGATAGCCTAAACCTGCACCTATCCGAAGATTTATTTCATTATATTTCTTGTTATCCCAAAAATATTTTCCTTGCCCTTCAAACTGGAATTTTGTGAAAACGTTATTCGCCCAAGACCATTTTTTCTCAGCATTTAAATAATAGGAAAAACCTTGAGCACTTTCTCTTTCCCAAGCAAGCCAGTTGCCAATTTTTGTGCCGACTTTGGGAGCATTATTGATGTTTGATTCATTTAAATAACTGATTCCACCATTCACTTTCCATTGATTACGTTTGTTTAAGGCAGATAAATATTGATCGATAACCTGAATGGTTTCCGGCGAGACTTTTTCCGCACGCAGTTTTTGGAATTGGTCTTTTGCTGATTCGTTATCATTATTTAAAAAGAGTACTTGGGCTAATTGATAGCGTAAAGCGATAATGTCGGAATATTCACTAAATAAAGCACGATAATGTTTTACTGCCTGTGGAAAATCCCCTTGTTGACGCAGGACAATTGCTTCAGCCCAGGTTAACAAAGTAGGATCTTGATTGGGCAAATTTTTGTAAAGCGGGAGCAAAATTTCTACTGCTTCGCTATTATTTTGTAGTACGGCAGGAATCATTCCACGAACAATCAAATCCGGATATTGAGCAAGTTGTTCCTTGGTCATTGAAATGGTAGATTTTTCTTCTGTTGCGACATTTGGTGTTTGTTCACTAAGTTTTGGTGTTGCGATCTGAATGCGATCATTGGTTAGGTCATTTTTCGGTTGTGCTATTTCTGCTTGCACAACGGCGGAACATATTACGCCCAATAGTGTAGCTAATAAAGTTTTCGTTAATTTCATTTTGTATTATATAAAGATAGAAATAAAGCAAGCACAACGGCTTGCTTTATTAAATGAACAAAGAGGAAAATTATTGTTTTTTCGCACCATACACACCAAGGTAGCTTTCTTTGGTATTGATGTAACTACCTGCTAGCTCGCTTGCATTGTTACCGTAGAATCCACCCGCTGTTTCAGTACCGGCTGAACTTGTACCGTAGAATTTGTTACCGTTGATGTTGGCAGAAATATCAATAACCTTGTTACTCTCAGTTGTTAGGTTACCTGATAAGGTTTTATCTGAGAAGTTAGCAGTAAGTTTAGCTTTTGTTGGAACAAAGGTATCAATGGTGCCATCATCTGTTATAGAGTAAGTATGAGCACCATTACCTTCATAAGTGGCTGATCCAGAGGTCGGCATATTGCTTGTCCGGTTCACACCGTAAGCTAACAAATATTGATTTTGTAAGTCTTTATCAGCGATAAGACCCCAGCGAATATTTTCACCTCCACCTGAATAACGAAATTTTGTTGCATCCTTGATTGAGCTTATACCACCGAAGAAAGCTGGAGGTATAAGTGTGATAGATTTACCTTCAACATTAATCACATTGAAATTATTTCCGTATTCTCTCACAAATAATTGTTCAACATTACCACCTGATTTAGGAATTAAGAATCCGGCAGTTTGTTCATCAATTGAGTAAGTAGGTTCCACTGTTGGTGTTGATGGTTGTTCCGGATTAGATGGCTGTGGTTCAGTAGCATTTGCATTTTGGTCGTTTTTTTCGCCCGTTTGTGGCTCAGTTGCCGGTGGTGTAGCCTCAGGATTTACTACTTCTGGTTGTGAAGACTCAACGTTTGGCTGACTAGGTTGTGTCGGTTGTGAAGATTCAACATTTGGTTGGCTAGGTTGTGCTGGTGTTATTGGTTGCGGATCGCTATTACCGCCACTTCCACTGCTTCCACAAGCTGAAACAATTAATGCTGCTAGGGCAGCGAAACCAAATTTTGCCAATGAAATTTTTTGCGTCATAAGATCTCCTATAATTAACGCAAGATGAGTCAGATTCTAAATTGCTAAAAAGTCTATCAAAACTCATATTACTTGTTAAGTGAATTAAAGGCTGAAATAACTAAAAATAAAAGATTACTTTACTCGGAGATATTCACCCACACGGGGAAACTGCCATTTCTGTCTGGGCATTGACGACAAACAATGAAGAAAGAGTAGAAAGAAAATCTTACCGGATTTCATTAATTTGAGTTCCCTTAGATATGAATAAAGCAAGCACGACAGCTTGCTTTATAATTCTAGGTGTTCATTTTATTACTGTTTTGCTGCACCGAAAGTGGCACCCCAAGATTTATTATCGCTTGCAAGGCCTGCCATTTCTTTTGCATTATTGCCGTAGAATTTCCCTTCTACCTGACCTGATGGTAAAGAGGCTGAATTTGCAGTACCAGTAAATGAATTGCCTGAAATTTTAGCATTAATATCCACCGGTTGAATATTTGGAATTGTAAGCGCACCATTTAGTGTTTTATCGCCAAAATTGACATTAAATTCAGATTTACCAACGTGGTAATCTTCATCCTCCAATGCTGCTACATTTTCGGCTGAAATAATTGCTTCACCGGAATAAGTTGCGGTACCTGACGTTGGCATATTTTGAGTTGGGTTACCGTTATAGAACATATAGCCTGCATCATAAGAATCGCTTACACCAAAGCGAATATCGGAGTAACGACCACAACATACTTTTAGGTCGCCAATGGTTGCCCAACTGTTGGCATGAATACCTGGATATCCTATAGTAATATTGGTGCCATCAACATTTATGGAGGTGGTGTTGTAACCATTTAATGTTGCAGTTCGCTGCTTAACATTATCATCTTGTCCGGGCATTACAAATGCTGCACCTGTCCCATTTCTTATTTGAGCTTGGTTATTAGATGTTTGATTGGTTTGTGAATTATTTGTCGGTTGACTTGGTTGAGTATTGTTTGATGCGTTATTTTGTTGTGGCTGATTATCGCTACTGCTACCACTGCCGCTACTTCCACAAGCTGAAACAATTAACGCTGCGAGGGCAGCAAAGCCAAATTTTGTCAATGAAGTTTTTGTTTGTGTCATAAGAGACCTCCTATAATTAAAGAAATTAGATGAATCAGATTTTAAATTGATAAAAAGTCTATCAAAACTCATATTACTTGTTAAGTGAATTAAAGAGTGAATTCTTAACTAGCTGAAAAACAAAAGAGCGGTCAAAAATTCACGAGATTTTTTGACCGCTCTTTTTATCCTAAAAAAGGATTATTTCACACGAGAAACATATTCGCCCGAACGGGTATCCACTTTAATTACTTCACCGATTTGAACGAATAGAGGCACTTTTACGACTGCACCGGTGCTGAGGGTTGCCGGTTTGCCGCCGGTACCAGCGGTATCACCTTTTAAGCCAGGGTCGGTATCCACGATTTCTAATTCAACGAAGTTTGGTGGAGTTATGGTAATTGGCGCACCGTTCCATAGAGTAACGATACAATCTGCTTGGTCTAATAACCATTTTTCTGCATCTCCCACTGCTTTTGCATCGGCAGAATACTGCTCGAAGGTTTCAGGGTGCATAAAATACCAAAATGCGTCGTCTTTGTATGAATAGGTTAAGTTAAGATCCATAACGTCAGCCGCTTCAACAGAAGTACCGGATTTAAAGTTTACATCCAACACTTTGCCGGAAATTAATTTACGAATACGGGTACGGGTAAATGCTTGACCTTTTCCCGGTTTGACAAATTCATTTTCAACGATCACGCAAGGTTCGCCATCTTGCATAAATTTTAGACCCGGTTTGAAATCACTGGTAGTATATGTAGCCATATTAAATATCCTAAAAATAGAGACAGTTTCAAAAGTGCGTATTCTAACTCAAGATCCTGTTCTTAGAGAAGAACAAAATTGGCTCGCGATTCTAAAACATGCGATTTCTGATCCTAAAATATTGCTAAAACTCCTTGAGTTACCGGAAAAGGATTTTGAGCAGGCGTTAAATGCCCGCAAACTTTTTGCTCTTCGGGTTCCTCAGCCTTTTGTCGCAAAGATGGAAAAAGGTAACCCGAACGATCCGCTTTTTTTGCAAGTGATGTGTTCCGATTTAGAATTTGTGCAGTCTGAAGGATTTTCAACGGATCCTCTTGAGGAGCAAAATGCCAATGCTGTGCCGAATATTTTGCATAAATATGGCAATCGTCTTTTGTTTATGGTGAAAGGCGGTTGTGCGGTGAATTGTCGTTATTGCTTTCGCCGTCATTTTCCTTATGATGAAAATCCGGGGAATAAACAAAGTTGGCAACAGGCGCTGGATTACATCGCCGAACATGATGAAATTGAAGAGGTGATTTTTTCCGGTGGCGATCCGCTGATGGCGAAAGATCATGAGTTGGAATGGTTGATAAAACGTCTCGAAAATCTACCGCACTTACAACGTTTACGCATTCATACTCGTTTGCCGGTGGTGATTCCACAGCGAATCACCGATGAATTTTGTCATATTTTGGCGAATAGCCGTTTACAAGCGGTATTGGTGACTCATATTAATCACCCTAATGAAATTGATGAGCCTTTAGACTATGCGATGAAAAAACTTCATCATTCAGGGATAACGCTCCTTAACCAATCCGTCTTGTTGAAAGGCATTAATGATGATGCACAAATTTTGAAAAAACTTAGTGATAAATTATTTCAAATAGGGATTTTACCTTATTACCTACATTTGTTGGATAAGGTACAAGGGGCAAGTCATTTTTTAATCAGTGATAAACAAGCTATGGTGATTTATAAAACCTTGCAATCACTTACATCCGGTTATCTTGTGCCTAAACTTGCTCGTGAGATTGCAGGTGAGCCAAATAAGACTTTATACGCTGAATAAGATCCGATAGAATACACGCAATTTTTTCACCGCACTTTTGTGAGTGGCGATAACAATAAAAAACGGCCAATAATTATTAAACTGAGGTAATCTGTGAATTCTATGAATGGCAATCAATCAAACGATAACAAATCACAAGGCGAACTTGAGCTTGGGTTAAGCCAAGCAGATTCAATTACACCAAGAAAACCGGTTCATTCAAACGAATCTTTATTTGATAAAGCAAAAGGATTATTTGGGCGTAAAGAGCAGCCTGAAACCAAATTTCATGTGCGTAAAGAACCGACATTTGGTGAAAGCCACACACAGCAAGATCCCCTTCAGCCTAGCCAATCTTCTACGTTGGCAACAGAAGTTGAAACAACGGCTGAAAGTGTTGCAAAAGAGGCTGAATCCACGATTGAACCGGTGATCGAAACGGTTCAAGCGAAAGTGGAAGAAATGGAGGACAGTGTCGTTTCGGTCACCGAACAGGCAAAAGAAAGCTTAGCTGCGGGAACTACGGCGTTAAAGCGCCCTGAAAAATGGAAAATTCTTCAAATTTTACCGGAAAAACACCGTCGTCTCTTTGTTGCGATTCTAGCGCTAGTTTTACTTTTAATCGTGTTTTTTGCGTTAAAACCGAATTCCGATACGGTGGAATCTTTTGAATTACAAAATAACAATGAGATTCCGGTACAATTCCAGTCTTTAGATCAGTCTCAACCGGTAGAAACCACTGTGTTAGACAATATCTCGGCGCTACAAGCAAGCACACCGATTGCAGAGTCACAAATGCAGTCTGAATCTAATACTTCTGAGCCGGGTAAAATGGAATATGTTGGCGATCAAAAAGTGACAACAGACTCGACAAAAGAGACGGGAGTCGTATCATCTGTCAATGAGAGGGTTTCGCAGCCCGTTCCTGTCGCCCCTGTTCGTCCTGAATCGGTTAAACAAGTTGAACGTACCGTTGGCAGCGTCCTTGAAACCATCAAACATGATGGGGTTAAAGCTGTTACTCAAGAACGTAAAATCGTAGAAAAACCAACAGCGAAATCGGTTCAACCTAAAACCGAACCGGCAAGAAAAGCACCTGTTCAAGAAACAAAAGCGACAGTGAAAAATGAACGCAAAGTTCAAATTGTTGAAGCAAAACCTGTGACTAATGCAGAAAAAGTGGCATCAAACGGTGCAAGTAAAACCTTAATCGTACCGAAAGGTGTTTCTCTTATGCAAGTATTCCGTGATCACAATTTGAATATTTCAGACGTGAATGCGATGACAAAAGCAAACGGAGCGGGCAATGCTTTGAGTAGCTTTAAGCCGGGAGATAAAGTCCAAGTTTCCCTGAATGGGCAAGGCCGAGTCAGTGAGTTGCGTTTATCTAATGGCGCTAAGTTTGTACGTCAGGCTGACGGATCATATCAATTCAGAAAATAATTGTAAGGGCGAATCTTCGCCCTTTTTATTTCCTTTTGGTGAAGGATTATGCTAAGAAAAACATTGTTTATTTTGACCGCACTTTTGTTTGGTGGGTGTGCTCATAGTCCATTATTAAGTGAGCAATCTCCACAAAAGATGGCTGTGCAGAAGGTTGATAAAGCCTCACAAATCGGCTCGGCAAAATTGTATTTCTGCAAAGATGATAAGGAAGTTCGTGTCGTATACAGTGCACAGAAACGAAATAAGAAAATGTTGAAACAAGTTTCCATAACCTTTAATCAAGTTACGGAAAAACTCACTCAAATGATTTCAGAACGTGGCAAGAATTACGGAAATATTCGTTGGACATGGTTAGAGCGTAATGATTTTAGTACCCTAAAAAACAGCCTCGGTGACATTTTGGCTGAGCAGTGTGTTTTGAAATCTTCTGCCCCCTCATTGAGTAAATAATACGTGCAAACCGAACTCCAACGTGGTTTTGTATTACATCGCCGACCTTACAGTGAAACCAGCTTATTAGTGGATTTATTCACGGAAGAGAGCGGTCGTCTCACTGTCATCGCAAAAGGGGCGAGAGCGAAACGTTCAACTTGGAAATCTGTCTTGCAACCTTTTACGCCCTTATTATTACGTTGGACGGGAAAAGGTGGTCTGAAAACGCTTATCAAAGCGGAACCTGCTGCGATCACTTTACCTTTACAACAGACCGCACTTTACAGTGGGTTTTATGTGAATGAGCTGCTTACCCGAGTCATTGAGCCGGAAACGGCAAATTCACCTTTATTTCAACATTACTTAAAATGCTTAACGAGTTTGGCAACAGAATCAAATGTCGAACCTTGCTTGCGTTTATTTGAATTTAACTTACTGCAAATTCTCGGCTATGGTGTGGATTTTCTGCATTGTGCTGGCTCGGGTCTGCCGGTGGAACCGGCAATGACTTACCGCTACCGTGAGGAGAAGGGCTTTATCGCCTCATTGGTGAAAGATAATCTCACTTTTTACGGGCGAGATCTGATAGCCTTTGCTGTCCTTGATTTTTCCGATGAAGCTGTACGCCAGGCAGCGAAACGTTTCACTCGCATAGCACTTAAACCTTACCTCGGTGATAAACCTCTAAAAAGCCGGGAATTATTCACTCAAAATATTTTATTTTTAAAATAATGGTACTGCTTTATACGCCACAGAAAAAACTCAATAAGCCAAAAAAGATCACGGCAACAATTATTGAGCTGGATTACCAAGGTCTAGGCGTGGCAAAAATTAATGGTAAAACTTGGTTTATCGAAAATGCCCTACCACAAGAGAAAATGGAATGTACCGTGTTGGAAGAAAAACGCCAATATGGTCGGGCAGTGGTAACAAAATGGCTTGAGAAAAGCTCGCTTCGTGTCTCGCCACAATGTATTTATTTCGGGCGTTGTGGCGGGTGTCAAGCCCAACATATTCCTGTTGAAATGCAGCGTGAAGTTAAACAATCAGCGCTGTTTAAACGCTTGGCAAGGCTTCAGCAAGAATCTATTGATTTTCAACCGATGATTTGTGGTGAACCTTGGCAATATCGCCGTCGGGTACGTTTAAGTTTATGGTTTAATCCTAAAACCAAGCACATTGACATGGGATTTCGCCAGAAAAATTCCCATGATTTGATTGCGGTAGAACACTGTGACGTGATGGAACCTGCCATCAATTATTTACTACCAAAATTGACCGCACTTTTAGGACGTTATTCCAACCAAAAACAACTTGGACATATTGAGTTAGTCGCGGCGGATAATGGGGTAGCAATGCTATTGCGTTATACCGGAAATCTCACCGAAATTGACCGCACTTTATTGTTGAATTTTGCCGAGCAAGAAAATTTAATGCTTTTTCTACAAAGTGATGAGGGCATTGAACAAGTTTGTGAAGACTTACCTTATTATCAATTTTCCGATGGCACGAAATTTCATTTTGATATTCAGGATTTTATTCAGGTTAATCGTACGCTAAATGAAATCATGGTGCAAACAGCACTGGATTGGCTTGATCTTCAACCAGCAGATCGTGTGTTAGATTTATTTTGCGGAATGGGTAATTTTACGCTTCCTTTGGCAAAACGAGTGAAAAGTGCGGTGGGAATTGAAGGCGTTTTTGACATGGCGAAAAAAGCCAAACAAAATGCTGAACGTAATCAGCTCAATAATATTGAATTTTTTCAAGCAAATCTTGACCAATCTTTTATCAATCAGCCTTGGGCAATGCAGTGTTTCAACAAGATCTTGCTTGATCCACCACGGAGCGGCGCGGCATTTGCCCTGAATGCATTGTGTGAGTTAAAAGCAGAAAAAATCCTTTATGTGTCCTGTAACCCGGCTACCTTGGTACGTGATGCAGAAATTCTACGCAGCTTTGGCTATAAAATTGAAAAAAGTGCGGTGATTGATATGTTTCCTCATACGGGGCATTTGGAATCTCTCACGTTATTTTCTACAAAATAAGTAGGTTATTCTGTTACAATGACTGGGCTAAAATGGAGTAACAGGAGGTTGCTCTTTTCTTCATCAACAAGGGGGTATTATGGTTGCTGTTCGTGGTTCTCATTTGTTAAATCCGCAAGATTTTGTGATTGAACAATGGTGTGCAGCATTAAAGCTTGCTGAACAGACGGAAAGAAGTCTGGTTGAGGCGTGGTACTATGTACGTAATTTGATGGAACGCCACCCTGATGAAATGAAAAATGCCACATTGACACTCCAATCCGGTGTGGAAATGGTGGAGATTTTGTACGAACTCAATATGGATACCGAGAGTCTTATCACGGCAATGTTGTTCCCGGCGGTGGCGAATCGTTTGGTGGATTGGGAAGCCTTAAAGGAAGAGTTTGGCACGAAAATCACGAAACTACTTCGAGGCGTGGAAGAGATGGATAATATCCGTCAGCTTAATGCCAGCCATTCAGCCAATGCCTTACAGGTGGATAATGTACGCCGTATGCTGCTTGCGATGGTGGATGATTTCCGTTGCGTCATTATCAAGCTTGCCGAACGCATTACCTTCTTACGTGATGCTGAAAATCGTTGTTCTGAAGAAGAAAAAGTGCTTGCCGCCAAAGAATGTTCTAATATTTATGCCCCATTGGCAAATCGCTTAGGGATTGGGCAGCTTAAATGGGAGCTGGAGGATTATTGTTTCCGTTATTTACACCCGGAACAATATCGTGCTATCGCCAAATTATTACAAGAGCGTCGTCTTGATCGTGAACATTATATTGCGGATTTTGTACAAGAATTAAGTGGTTATCTGCGTGAAAATATTGACTGTGTCGAAGTGTATGGACGCCCAAAACACATTTATAGCATTTGGCGTAAAATGCAGAAAAAACACTTGGAATTTAGTGGGCTATACGATGTAAGAGCGGTGAGAATTATCGTTCAAAAATTACAAGATTGTTATACCGCATTAGGTATTGTTCACACCCATTTTAAACATTTGCCAAAAGAATTTGACGATTACGTTGCTAATCCTAAACCAAATGGGTATCAGTCTATTCATACCGTTGTGCTAGGAAAAGGCGGTAAGCCGATTGAAGTGCAAATTCGCACTCAACAAATGCACGATGATGCGGAGTTAGGTGTGGCAGCACACTGGAAATATAAAGAAGGCACTACCGGCAGTTTATCCGCTTATGAAGAAAAAATTGCATGGTTGCGTAAATTACTCGCATGGCAAGATGATATTACCGACTCCGGCGAAGTGATGGCGGAATTACGAAGCCAAGTATTTGATGATCGTGTCTATGTGTTCACCCCAAAAGGTGAAGTTGTAGATTTGCCTGCCGGTTCAACCCCCCTTGATTTTGCCTATGCGATTCATAGTGAAATTGGCCATCGTTGTATTGGCGCAAAAGTAGGAGGACGCATTGTCCCTTTTACTTACCAGTTACAAATGGGCGATCAAATTGACATCATTACCCAGAAAAATCCGAATCCAAGCCGTGATTGGCTCAATCCTAATTTAGGTTTTACTCATACGGCGAAGTCTCGATCAAAAATTCAGGCATGGTTTAAAAAGCAGGATCGTGATAAAAATGTGCCGGCAGGAAAAGAATTGCTAGATAATGAGTTAGCTCGTTTAAATCTGAGTATCAAGCAAGTAGAACCTTACGCTCTGCCTCGTTATAACTTGAAAAATCTAGAGGATCTTTATGCGGGAATTGGCAGTGGCGATATTCGTCTCAATCATTTGGTGAACTTTTTACAAAGTAAGCTTATCAAAGTCAGCGCCGAGCAAGCCGATCAAGAAATTTTGCGTCATGTCGCAACCAAAAGTGCGGTGAATTCTCAGCAAAAAAATACAGAAAAGAGCGGCTGCGTGATCGTGGAAGGGGTGGGGAATTTAATGCATCATATTGCCCGTTGTTGCCAACCTATTCCGGGCGATGCCATTGTCGGTTATATCACAATGGGGAGGGGGATTTCCATTCACCGCAGTGATTGTGAACAGTTTTTAGAGCTACAAACGGCACACCCGGAACGAGTGGTGGATTCCATTTGGGGGGAAAACTATGCTCGAGGATTCCATATTAATATTCGGATTGTCGCAAGCGATAGAAACGGATTACTACGTGATATCACCACTGTGCTTGCGAATGAAAAAATCAGTGTATTGGGGGTGTCCAGCAGAGCTGATACTAAAAAACAGATAGCAACTATCGATATGGAGATTGAACTTCATAATGTAGAAAGTTTAAGCAAAATCTTAGCAAGATTGGCAAAGTTGGATGACGTGATTGAAGCAAAACGCTTATAGGTAAATTTATGTACAAAACAACCGGGTTAACCCATTTAATCAATTCCACAAAATATTCTCTTCAAGGCTTAAAAAGTGCGTTTAAGAACGAAACCGCTTTTCGCCACGAATGCTTTCTTGCGGTGATTTTAATCCCGCTAGCCTTCTTTTTGGGAGAGACTAAAATCGAAATCGCTTTAATGATTTCATCTGTTTTACTTGTTATGGCTGTGGAATTATTAAACAGCGCCGTTGAAGCAGTGGTCGATCGCATCGGTACCGAACGCCACGAACTTTCCGGTAGAGCCAAAGATCAAGGTTCCGCCGCTGTCTTTATTGCACTTTGCATTGTAGGTGTCGTGTGGGGAAGTATTTTATTTTTTTAAAGTGTGGTTGGTTTTTAAAAGACTTTGGCTTATGCATTGGCATAAGCCGTTTTTTTTTTTGCCTATTTGGTTATCTAGGATAGTCTTTATTTATTCTTCCTCGAAATCATCTAAATTAAGTGCTTCTTGGGAGAGGATGATACCCGTGAGATCCGCATAAATATAATCTTCAGGGAAGAATGTTACGCCTCCGAAATTAACGGGAATATCAATTTCTCCTGTTTGGTTTTCATCTGCACTGACCGGAATTGGCGCAAGGGCGTGGATACCAATATCAATATTTTCTAATTGTTGGATTTGGCGAACGGCTCCGTAAACGATAATTCCTTCCCAACCATTATCTGCAGCAAGTTGTGCGAGCTCGGCATCAACTAAACCACGGCGCACTGCACCACCACCATCTATCACTAATACGCGACCTTCACCATTTTCTTCTAATACCTCAGCAATAAGCCCATTATTTTCAAAGCATTTTACGGTGGTGACTTTACCAAAGAAATGGCTCGCACCACCAAAACTTGAAAAAATTGGCTCTACCACATCGACTTGATCCGCATAGAGATCGCAAAGTTCCGAAGTATCAATAAACATAAATTTCCCCTATTAAATGTTGAGATGCCACTTAGTATATGCTGATTTAGCCGATAAGCAAGCCCAAACTAAAAAGTAGATTGGTAAAGAGTGAAATCATCGACATTTGTGCCAGCATTGGACGTAGCGCTGTGGGTGATTGGCTACGATAAACAAAAACAGCCTGTTTAGTGAGTAATGGAAAAGCAAGTAAGAATGAATAATTGAGCCAAGAGGTGGCGGTTTTGAATGTAAATAGTAAATAACACAGCGTAGCGAAACTTAATAGAATACAGTGGTAAATACGCCCTTTATGTGCCCCTAAACGAACGGCAAGAGTATTTTTACCGGCTTTGGCATCTTGTTCAATATCTCGTAAGTTATTGATATTTAGGACAGCACTGGCAAGTAAACCTGAGCCGATAGCGGGTAGTATAATGTGGTTGTCAATGCTGTGTGTTTGTAAGTAATAAGTGCCCCCCACGCCAAGTATGCCAAAAAACACTAAAACGGAAATATCGCCTAAGCCCATATAGCCGTATGGTTTTGCTCCTACGGTATAAGTAATGGCAGCAATAATTGCTAAAATGCCAAGTAGGGCAAAGGCTAAGAGATCGGTGAGGTTTTCATAAGCGATGCCAATCAAAAAACTGCCGGAAATAAAACTAGCAACAACCATTAAGATTAAGCCCCATTTTAATTCAACGGCTGAAATCCCCCCTTTTTGGATACCTCGTAATGGACCGATACGTTCTTCTGTATCTGAACCTTTTTGGTGATCACCATAGTCATTGGCAAAGTTTGAGAGTACCTGTAATAAGATCGTTGTCAGCAGGCAAAGTACCATTATCGAAACATTAAATGTCTCAGGCTTTGCCCGGTAAGCAAGGGCTGAGCCCGTGAAGATAGAGGCTAATGCGAGCGGTAATGTTTTTGGGCGCGCCGTTTCCCACCACATTTTCAATTTTTCATTTGTCATTTTTTTTGACCGCACTTTTGATTACAATAGGTGGTGTATTCTACATTAATCTCAGGTATTTATGAATGACTTAACCCTCTTTCCCATTGCCATTATTCATACCCCCTATAAGGAAAAATTCTCTGTTCCACGTCAACCTGATTTAGTGCAAGACGGTGTCGGTATTGTCGAGCTACTTCCTCCTTATAATTTACCGGAGGCGGTGCAAGGGCTAGAACAATTTAGCCATCTCTGGTTAATTTTTCAATTTGATCAAATTCAACAAGGAAAATGGCAGCCAAAAGTTCGCCCGCCACGTTTAGGGGGAAATCAGCGGGTAGGGGTATTTGCCTCACGGGCAACGCATCGTCCAAATCCATTGGGATTGTCAAAAGTGGAATTGCGTAAGGTGGAATGTCTAAACGGAAATGTATTTCTACATTTAGGGGCAGTGGATTTGGTGGATGGAACACCGATTTTCGATATCAAACCTTATATTGCCTATGCAGATAGTGAGCCCTATGCAAAATCAGGTTTTGCACAAGAAAAACCACAGTCAAAACTTCATGTGGAATTTACTGAGCACGCTAAAAGTGTGGTGAAAAAACTTGAAGAAAAACGACCGCACTTAGGACGTTTTATTCGTGAGGTCATTGAGCAAGATCCCCGTCCAGCCTACCGGCAGGGTAAGCTAAGTGAACGTATTTACGGAATTAGCCTTTATGAATTTAATATTAAGTGGCGAATTAAATCGGGTTCGTTAGATGTGGTAGAAGTGCTTGATATTGAGAAAAATATCGTCATGAAAGCCAAAAAGCATATTTGAAAATCCGATATGTTGTTATTACACAAATTTGATGTTTGGTTTATCTATAGAAATTTTGTTTTGTGTATTTGCTATATAACACTGAAAAAAATCTGTATCTTAATCGGTTGGTTATGCAACCTTTGGGATACAGATGAGAATGTAGCATGTGTAAAACACTGTTTCACACAAAACGATTTTTATTGAATATAACTATTCATCCAAGAAACTACGCAAAGTTTCTGAACGACTAGGATGACGAAGTTTACGTAAGGCTTTGGCTTCAATTTGGCGAATACGCTCACGGGTCACATCAAATTGTTTGCCCACTTCTTCAAGGGTATGATCCGTATTCATATCAATACCAAAACGCATACGTAATACTTTCGCCTCACGTGGTGTGAGACCTTCTAGCACTTCATGAGTCGCCACTTTTAAACTTTGTGCGGTAGCAGAGTCTAACGGTAATTCAAGAGTGCTATCTTCAATAAAGTCACCTAAATGTGAATCATCGTCATCACCAATAGGGGTTTCCATAGAAATCGGTTCTTTCGCAATTTTTAATACTTTACGAATTTTATCTTCCGGCATACCCATCCGTTCTGCCAATTCTTCCGGCGTGGCTTCACGTCCCATTTCTTGCAACATTTGACGAGAAATACGGTTGAGTTTATTGATCGTTTCAATCATATGAACAGGAATACGAATCGTACGCGCTTGATCGGCAATGGAGCGAGTAATGGCTTGACGAATCCACCAAGTCGCATAAGTGGAGAATTTATAGCCTCGGCGATATTCAAATTTATCAACCGCTTTCATTAAGCCAATATTACCCTCTTGAATTAAATCCAAGAATTGTAAGCCACGGTTCGTATATTTTTTGGCGATAGAAATAACCAAACGTAAGTTGGCTTCTACCATTTCTTTTTTAGCTCGACGGGCTTTTTGTTCACCACGAGACACCGCATCGCAAATGGTGCGCATTTGTTGGACGGTGAGGTTTGAACTTTGTTCAAAAATAGCTAAATTTGCTAAAGCTTGGCGGATGCGCTCCTCATATTTTGGTAAACGTTTTGCCCAAGGTTTAGAAGATTTTAAGGCTTTATCCAGCCATGTATCGCTACTACCAAAAGTGATGATGATTTTTTCAAATTCTTCTTTTGACATACCGGCAATATCAACTAACACTTTTTGTAATTGGCGCTCTTCGGCGCGCACTCGCTTCATCATATTTTTCATAGATAAAACAAGTAAATCGAATTGTTTTGGTACAAGGCGGAATTGTTTGAAAATTTCAGCGAGTAAAACGACTTGTTCCTGTGATTTTTTATGATCACGTCCATGTTTAGCAATTGCAGCTAAGGTTTTAGTATGTTGTGTTTTGAGTTCAGTGAACTTTTCACGTGCAACTTCAGGATCGATACTATTATCGGTATCAGAGCTATCTGTTGCTGAATCGTTATCCTCTTCTTCCTCTTCATTATCGTCAATATTAACGTCCGTTGTGTGGGTGTCTTCATCATCTTCATCAAAAGTATCTGATAATTCAGGTGTTTCTTCGGTGACGACATTAGGATCTACAAAACCCGAAATGAGATCAGCAAGGCGAACATTGCCTTCTTCTACTTTATTGTATTGGTCGAGTAAATCATTGAGGGCTTCAGGATAAGCAGCAATAGAAGTTTGAACTTCATCAATACCTTCTTCAATTCGTTTAGCAATGCTGATTTCATCTTCACGTGTTAATAGGTCAACCGTTCCCATTTCTCGCATATACATACGCACCGGATCGGTTGTGCGACCTATTTCCGATTCGACATTTGAAAGAATTTGTGTCGCTTCTTCTACGGCATCTTCATCTGGAATGGTGTCGTTTAACATCATATCATCGCTTTCCGGTGCTTCATCCAACACAGGAATCCCTGCATCATTTTGCAAGGTTTGGAGTAATTTGTCGTAGTATTCAGGATCGACCACATCTTCAG
This sequence comes from Pasteurella sp. WM03, assembly GCF_004570945.1. Lineage (NCBI taxonomy): Bacteria > Pseudomonadati > Pseudomonadota > Gammaproteobacteria > Pasteurellales > Pasteurellaceae > Pasteurella > Pasteurella sp. WM03. The sequence continues at coordinate 162,277 of NZ_SPPO01000003.1, read as the reverse complement.
GCAGTAAATCATTGATTTCTGCATAGGTTAAGTAACCTTGCGTTCGGCCTAATTCCATTAATTGTTCAATTTGTTCTGAATATTGTTCCGCAGTAGATTGTTGATTTTGTTCCATGTTTATACCCATGTCGTCGTGTTTTTATGGATGAAATTTCTCGTTTTAGCGGGAGATTTTACCATTGTTATTGAGGATTAACTAACTGTTTTTTCTGTTCTTCTTTGCCCGTAATAAGTGTAATCAGCACTTGTTTTTCTTGTTCCGTTAATCCCTCGGATCGCTCTTTTGCAATAAGCATTGCAATATCGCGTTCGATAGCTTGAATATTCAAACGGCGATAATTTTGTGAAAAGGCGTTAATGATTTCTTTATCGTCCAGTAAATGCTCCCATGTCGCTAAGATTTCAAGGGGGCGAAAGTATTCCGTATCGCGAAAATGTTCGAGAATTTGCCCCAGTGTGATGCCTTCCCTTGAGCGACAAAGTGCGGTCAATTTTTCCAACAGCTCGTAACCGGCTTCGCCTCTCAATGCGGTGAGTCCGGCTTCAGTAATACGATTAACCAAATGCGTATTTTGTAATAAAAGAGAAATGACAATTCGCATTGGTGTTTGTTTCATTTTAGGTTGGCTATCACCGTTTATGGATACCGGGGAGGTTGCTTGTTTAGGAATTAAACTTTCCAGTTGTGATTCATCAAAAATACCAAGCTTTTGTGCCAATGTATTGCGTAAAGATAACCGTAATGCTTCGCCCGGAATTTGGCGAATTAAAGGGGAAGCGAGGGCGACTAATTTACTGCGTCCCTCTTTCGTAGAAAAATCCACCTGTGGGTTTAAGTGGGCAAAGAGAAAATCGGTGAGCGATTGTGCGCTTTCGATATATTCTTCAAATTTTTCTTTGCCGTATTGGCGAATGTAGGTATCGGGATCTTCACCATCGGGTAGGAAAATAAATTTAATTTGCCGCCCATCTTCTAAATAAGGTAACGCATTTTCCAGCGCCCGCCATGCGGCATCCCGTCCTGCTCGGTCGCCATCATAACAACAAATCACTTGTTCAGTGGCGCGGAAAAGAAGCTGAATTTGCTCTGATGTGGTGGACGTGCCGAGAGACGCAACCGCATAATTTACGCCAAATTGTGCTAATGCCACTACATCCATATAGCCTTCGACCACCAATAATTTTGGTGGCTCATCACTATGTTGTAAGGCTTCATATAAGCCATAGAGTTCTTTGCCTTTGTGGTAGGTAAGGGTTTCCGGTGAGTTTAAATATTTGGGTTTTTCATCACCTAATACCCGACCGCCAAACGCTACGGTACGCCCACGTTTATCTCGAATAGGGAACATAATTCGGTGGCGGAATTTATCGTAAACATGGCCTCGCTCATTCTGCGATAGCATACCCAGATCGCGCAATTTTTGTTGTTCTTCACGATTGAAGCCAAATTTGCGTAATACAGAATCCGGTGTATTCGGCACAAAGCCAATTTGATAGCGGGCAATAATTTCGGGGGATAGACCACGTTGCTGCAAGTAATGCTGCGCAGGAATATTTAAGGGCAGCTGTGTTTGATAAAAACGCGCGATCTCTTGCATCAATTCATATAGATTACGTTTGGTCTGATAACTGATTTGGGGACGTTGATGAGTTGAGTTTGCCCGCTTTTCATAAGGCACTTCTAACCCAGCCATGGCAGCAAGCTCTTCAATGGCCTCAACAAATTCAAGCTTGTCATAATCCATCAAAAAGGAAATTGCGTTACCATGCGCACCACAGCCGAAACAATGATAAAACTGTTTTTTTTCGCTTACCGTGAAAGAAGGCGTTTTTTCATGATGGAAGGGACAGCAGGCTTGATAATCTCGCCCGGCTTTTTTCAGTTTCACACGAGAGTTTATCACATCAACAATATTGGATTTTGTTAACAAATCATCAATAAACGGGCGTGGAATGGTGCCTTTCATGACTTTTGCCTCCTTAAAATATGATGTGAAAAGTGCGGTCGTTTTTGACTGAGTTTTAAAGCAACAAAACCGTGATACCAAAGGAACCACGGTTTGTCTTAACTCGAGTTAGAAAATACTACAAATTAGTATAAACGGGTATTACGCGCATTCTCGCGAGCGTTGCGTTTAGCGTGACGTTTAGCAAGCGTTGCTTTTTCACGTTTACGAACAGTAGTTGGTTTTTCATAGAATTCACGAGCGCGAACTTCAGCCAAGATACCGGCTTTTTCGCAAGAGCGTTTGAAACGACGTAAAGCTACGTCAAATGATTCGTTTTCACGTACTTTAATTACAGGCATAAGCCAATCACCTCAATGAGTTTAATTTAATTGCAATTTAAAAATTTATCTATGCCATAAATGGCAAATTCAATAAAGGTCGCAATTCTAATCTAATTTCAGGGAGAAAGTAAAGGAAAGAATGCGTAATTCGCCTTAATTCATGGTTTCAACTGGTTAAAACCGCTTAAACAAGGTAAAATCGCGCCTTATTTTAGAAACTAAATTGAGAAAATCAATGAAAATCTTAGGAATTGAAACCTCCTGTGATGAAACGGGCGTAGCAATTTATGACGAAGAAAAGGGGTTAATTGCAAATCAGCTTTATACTCAAATTGCACTCCATGCGGATTATGGCGGTGTCGTGCCGGAGCTTGCTTCTCGTGATCATATCCGTAAAACGGCACCTTTGATTCAGGCAGCATTGGCGGAAGCAAACTTAACAGCGGAAGACATTGATGGTGTGGCTTACACCAGTGGTCCCGGGCTTGTAGGAGCTTTGCTTGTTGGGGCGACTATTGCCCGCTCACTGGCCTATGCCTGGAATGTACCGGCAATTGGGGTGCACCATATGGAAGGGCATTTGCTTGCCCCAATGTTAGAGGAAAATCGACCGCACTTTCCTTTTGTGGCTTTGTTGGTTTCGGGCGGACACACACAGTTAGTACAGGTGGATAGCGTAGGCCGTTATAAAGTCATTGGGGAATCCATTGATGATGCTGCAGGCGAAGCTTTTGATAAAACCGCGAAGTTGCTCGGATTGGATTATCCGGGGGGAGCGGCACTTTCCCGTTTAGCGGAACAAGGTACACCGAATCGTTTCATTTTCCCCCGTCCAATGACAGATCGCCCGGGATTAGATTTTAGCTTTTCCGGGTTGAAAACCTTTGCAGCTAACACGGTAAATCAAGCCCTGAAAGAGGAAGGAGAATTAACCGAGAAAACCAAAGCAGATATCGCTTATGCTTTTCAGGAGGCTGTCGTGGATACTTTAGCAATTAAATGCAAACGAGCATTAAAAGAGACGGGGTATAAACGTTTAGTCATTGCGGGGGGCGTGAGTGCAAACAAAAGGTTACGTGAAACGTTGGCGATATTAATGAAAAATTTAAAGGGGGAAGTCTTTTATCCCCAACCTCAATTTTGTACTGACAATGGTGCAATGATCGCCTACACGGGTTTTTTACGTTTAAAACAAGGTCAGCAAAACGGATTATCAATTGATGTCAAACCTCGTTGGCCTATGACTGAACTCTCAGCAATTTAAGGGGAATTGAATGAAAGAAATTAAATTTCGTGCAATGCGCGCGGCAGGAATGGGCTGCTTTATTGTGTTAATTGCTATTGGTGTATGGGTCTTCTCTTCTTCAAGTGATGAGATAGTAAATCTTCTCACTTTGGCAGGACAACAACTGGGTGGGGGGACGACTTATGGTGCATTTTTGCTTGCGGCATTGCCGCCTTTTGCCGGTTTTATCACTTATCACATTTGGAAATGGGTGCTTAAATAATGGCAAAATTGTACTTTTATTATTCCACCATGAATGCCGGAAAATCCACCACGCTATTACAATCTTCTTATAATTACCGTGAACGTAACATGAACACCCTTGTTTATACGGCTGCGATAGATGATCGCTTTGGCGTGGGAAAAGTTACTTCGCGTATCGGCATTTCTCAAGAGGCAAATTTGTTTAATGGCGATACCGATTTGTTTTATGAAATTAGTCAACATTTACAACAGGAAAAAATTCATTGTGTGCTGATTGATGAAGCTCAATTTCTCACCAAACAACAGGTCTATCAGTTGAGTGATGTGGTCGATAAGCTCAAAATCCCCGTACTGTGCTATGGATTACGCACCGATTTCCAAGCGGAGTTATTTGAAGGAAGCAAATATTTGTTGGCTTGGGCAGATCAATTGGAAGAATTAAAAACCATTTGTTATTGCGGGCGCAAAGCAAATTTTGTCCTTCGTCTCACTGAAAATGGTGAAGTCATCAAAGAGGGGGAGCAAATCCAAATTGGCGGAAACGACACCTACCTTTCCGTTTGTCGGTCTCATTACAAAGAAAAGTGCGGTCAAATTTAACTGAGATTTTTTCATATCATTTTCAAACACAACAACTAGAAATATAAGGTTAATATTATGCTAAAAAATAAAACTTTCGGGAGTGCCTTAATTATTGCTGGGACAACCATAGGTGCAGGAATGCTTGCTATGCCATTAACCTCAGCCGGAATGGGATTTGGTTATACGGTTCTGTTATTAGCCGGACTTTGGATTTTGCTCGTTTATAGCGGTTTATTATTTGTTGAAGTGTATCAAACTGCAGATCAACTTGATGACGGTGTTGCCACTCTAGCAGAGAAATACTTTGGTGTACCGGGGCGTATTTTAGCAACATTAAGCCTATTAATTTTACTTTATGCGCTCTCTGCAGCGTATATTACCGGCGGTGGTTCTTTGCTTTCCGGTTTACCTACCGCATTTGGTATGGACGCGATGTCGCCTAACATTGCAATCATTATTTTCACTCTAGTATTGGGTTCTTTTGTGGTGATAGGAACAAAAGGCGTAGATGGTATTACCCGTTTATTGTTTATCGGTAAATTAATTGCTTTCGCTTTCGTATTGTTTATGATGCTGCCTAAAGTGGCAACAGATAACTTGATGGCACTGCCACTTAATTATGCTTTTGTGATCTCTGCCGCACCGATTTTTTTCACCTCTTTTGGCTTTCACGTAATTATGGCAAGTATAAACAGCTATTTAGGAGGGAACGTTACTCAATTCCGCAAAGCCATTCTTATTGGTACAGCAATACCGCTTATTGCCTATTTAGTATGGCAGCTGGCAACGCATGGCGTGTTAAGCCAAAGCGAATTTGTTCGTATTTTGCAGGCAGATCCCACCTTAAATGGTTTAGTCAATGCTGTACGTGAAATTACAGGATCAAATGTAATGGGTGAGGTGGTGCGTATTTTTTCAGCCCTTGCTTTGATTACCTCCTTTCTTGGCGTAATGCTTGGGGTATTTGAAGGTCTAGGCGATTTATTTAAGCGCTATCGTTTGCCTCATAACCGAATTTCACTCACCTTTGCCGCATTTGTCCCCCCTCTCGTATTTGCCCTCTTCTACCCTGAAGGCTTTATCACGGCATTAAGCTATGCCGGATTGCTGTGTGCCTTTTACTGCTTAATTTTACCGATTGGCTTAGCATGGCGTACGCGCCAAAAAAATCCTCATTTACCTTATCGTGTTCTTGGCGGAAATATAGCGCTAGTTCTTTCTTTAGTCATTGGTATCGTGATTATGGTGATTCCATTTCTCATTCAAGCCGGTTATTTACCAACCGTTGCCGGTTAAAGTGCGGTCGGTTTTTATTTGGTTTAGTTTAGTCCTTTGGTGTCCACAACCTATTTTTAGTCGCCGTTTTTTCTGATTGATTAAATGGAATACAGGGAGAGTGATGTTTTTTCACTCTCCTTTCATATAATCAATTAGCTTTCACCAAAAAGGCATCCAATTTGCGTGGAATGATGAAAAATGATGTCGCGGCAATAGCACTCATCAGTAAGAACGTTATTGTTGGTGAAATAGGGTAAATGAGACCTGAAATTGCGGTGAAAAGGGCGATAAGCGCGCCATTTGATAAGCCGTTATACAGACCTTGCAATTTTGCAATATGGTTTTGTGGTTGCGTGGTGATGTAGCGTACAATCGCATAATGGCAAGCGGCATAGGTGAGGCTATGTGCCAGTTGGAGCGGTAAAATTTGCCAGAAGGTGTTTGCGTAAGCCAAACCGGCCCAACGTAAAGTTGCCACGAATCCAGACAAAAAGAAAACTCTGCTCACCGACCAACTTTGGAATAAACGGCGTGAAAAGAAGAATAATAAAATTTCAGCTAATACACCAACGCCCCAAAGTAAACTGGTTTGTGGCACTGAAAGACCGATATTTGTCCAATAGATCGTGCTGTAAACATAATAAGCTGCGTGAGAGCCTTGGATTAGCCCTACGGCAAGCATAATGCGTAATGTAATTGGTTTTTTTAATAACGCTAAAAAACTGATTTGGCTTGATACACCTTCTTCTAAAGGTTCATCTTTCGGGGGAATGCTTGGGGTGAATAATTGAATTAAGGCATAAAATAATAAAAGTGCGGTTAAAATCCAGACGATATTTTGTTCGCCCAACCAACCAATCATTCCGCCAAATACCACGACGCCTAAAATGAAGGCGATAGAACCAATCAACCTCACTTTGCCATAGTCCAAGCCGATTTGGCGTTGCCATGTGGAAGCCAGCGAATCGCCAATGGGCATACCGGCAGAATTGACCATAGCAAAAAGTCCAATTGCAAAAAACAGCAACCAAAAATTATCGGAAACTAAGCTCATGGTCGCCATAATCAGGGCGGAACATAACGCCAATAATCGCAGGGAATTGATAATGTGATCGGCTTTTTTGATTAATGAGGAAAAAAATAATCCGCCAATAAAACGGAAAATATAGGCACTGCCAATGACAAGCCCGATCATTTCTTCGCTGTATTGTTGTGATTTCAACCAAGCGGGAAAGAAGGGCAAAAAGACGCCATAAGCGCAGTAGTAGCCAAGAAAGCTCAGGGAGAGCCAGTAAAAGGGACGAATTTGCATTAGAATAAGGTTTCCATTTCTTGTGAGCGTGCCACACAGGCTTGCATGGCTTCTTCTACAGTTTGATTAAATTGCCGCTTATTAAATACATCTAATGCGGCGGCTGTTGTTCCACCCTTTGAGGTGACATTTTCTCTTAACGTGGCAAGCGTAATGTGTGGGTTTTCCACCACCATTTTAGCCGCACCAAGCATAGATTGTTGCACCAGTTGGCGGGCGGTGTGGGTATCTATATTCATTTCAATCAATGATTGTTGCATCGCTTCTAACATTAAAAAGAAATATGCCGGACTACTACCGGATGCGGCGGTTACGGCGTGCATTTGATTTTCCTCTGTCACCCATAGCGTTTTACCCACCGCATTTAACAAAGATTGGGCAAAAGTGCGGTCGGTTTCTGCTGTATTTTCAGGGGCAAATAATCCTGATATTCCTTCCCCCACCAATGCCGGTGTGTTTGGCATTACCCGCACAATGGATTTTGCACTGGGAATCAGGGCTTGCAAACGGGCAGTGGAAATACCCGCGGCAATAGAAATGAATAATTTATCGGAAAAATCCACCGCACTTAATGGCGCACAGACTTCCGCCATCATTTGCGGTTTCACGGCAAGTAAAACAACTTCCGCACGAGTGACGCTTTCCACATTATTTTCTGCTGTTTGTACACCTAGTTTGGCGAAATATGCCCGTTTTTCTTCATTGGGGTCATTGATAATAATTTGTGCTGCCGGATAACCTTGTTTTAATAAACCCAGCACGATAGCTTGTGCCATATTGCCGCCGCCAATAAAGGCGATTAATTTCTGTTGCATCATTTTTTCCTGTCAGTTTATGGGCTACAATGACGCCTATTTTACCTGATTATGAAGGACGTGTACGATGTGGTTTAAAAATTTAATGAGTTATAGGCTTACCAAACCTTTGGATTGGGAACGTAATCAGCTTCAAACACAGCTTGAAACCTGTCAATTTCATCCTTGTGGGGCTCAAGATCAAAGTAAATTTGGCTGGGGTTATCCGTTGCGGGGCTCGGATTTATTCTACTTTTCCGTGGGCAATCACATTTTATTAGTGGCAAAAAAGGAAGAAAAAATCCTGCCGGCAAACGTGGTAAAACGTGAGTTGGATGAACGTATCGAAAGTTTGGAACAGAAAGAAAACCGCAAATTGAAAAAAGTAGAAAAACAAACCTTAAAAGATGATGTGGTGATGAACCTGTTGCCAAGAGCTTTCAGTAAAAATCAACATACCGCTTTATGGATTGATACGGAAAATCAGCTGATTCATGTGGATGCGGCATCAAGCAAGCGGGCAGAAGACGTTCTAGCTTTATTACGAAAATCTTTGGGTTCTTTACCTGTCGTACCTTTGGCTTTCGCCAATGACCCCAGCACGGTGATGACAGATTGGATCACTCAAGATAGTTTACCGCATTGGCTGATTGCTCTTGAAGAAGCAGAGTTGCGGGGCAGCCAAGAAGACAGTGTGATTCGCTGTAAAAAACAACCCCTTGAAAACGATGAGATTCTAGCGCTTTTACAAGAGGGCAAAAAAGTGGTGAGTAAATTAGCCTTGGAATGGGAAGAGACCCTTACTTTTGTCCTTAATGAGGATTGTACCCTTAAACGCTTAAAATTTGCTGATACGGTACGTGAGAAAAATGACGATATATTAAAAGAAGATTTCGCCCAACGATTTGATGCGGATTTTGTCTTGATGACAGGTATTCTTAGCAAACTCACTGAAAATTTATTAGATGAATTTGGTGGGGAAAAATCAAGATTGTAATGAGAAAGTGCGGTTAAATTTGATGGGTTTTTAATATCACTTTGGTGATCTTTTGATAGTTAGATTCGGAAAGAATGAAATATGAATATTCAAAATGTCATTTTATGGCGACGTTTCTTTTCTGGTGTGGCATACACGGCAATGCAGAGCGTCTTTTTTATTTATTTACAGAACAATAAAGGATTTGAAACCTCACAAATTGCCACAGCATTTTCACTGTTGGTATTTGCAAGCCAAGCTTTTTCTCTCTTTGCCGGGGTATGGGGTGACCAGTTTGGGCGCTCAAAAATGATGCTGATGGGGTGCTTGATGGATGCAGTTGCTTACATTTTGTTGATCACCACCGATTATTATCCGTTTTTGTTATTAGCCACATTCTTTTTTGGTCTTGGTAGTACATTATTTGGCACTAATGCTCGAGCCTTGTTGCTTTCTACTGCGGCTGATAATTATCAGGATAAAGCCAAAGCGCAGGGGAAGTTTTTGCGGATTCAAGGCCTCGCATCAATGTTTGCCCCGTTGCTTGCCCTCCCATTCTTACATTTTCAATTACCTGAAATGTTGATTTGGTTGAGCTGTGCGATTGAAGTGTCGATGTTGATCTTTATGCTGGTCGCCGTTAGAGAAACGCCTTGTAAAGTGAGAAGTACCCCCTTTAGGTTTTATAACATTAAGCAAGTATTAAGTAAGCGGTTTGTGTTTGCACATTTACTTCTTTTTATTCCGTTGGCAATGGGGACTTCTTTTTATATTATTTTCCCCTATATTTTCAGTAACTTATTAGATAGTCCTGAATCTATTCCGGTTGCCTTCTTTGTTAATAATTTAATTGCCGTGTTATTTCAGTCCCGTTTTACACGTAAATTGGATTTTGGCGTAGTAAAACTTACTTATATTGCGCCATTATTAGTGATTACATTGATCGTGCCATGGTTTTATGTCATTGATTTTCTCTCCTTTATGACCGCTTATCTTTATTTGATTATCTTTGCTTTTGTGAGCCTATTTGCGAATACTGCGATGGCGAATATGTTGGTGAAATTGGATAAGGGGGTCAATCAAGGCTTGATGTTTGGGACATCTAAGTTGATTTTGGCAGGAACGACAGCACTTGTGATGAATATTATTCCTCTTGTCTTTTTGATTTGGTAAGCAAAATGAAATTACGTCATGTGTTCTTTTCTCTATTATTATCACTCACTGTCAGTGCGATAGCCATTACACCGGCATTGTACGATATGCGAAATCGTGAGGCAGAACAGATTGAACTCGCCGAATTGTACTCACAACTTGTGATTGCCCTTGAAAACGAAAATTACCTTGAGCTTGATAAGTTATTAGCAGATGGTTTTGTGCTGACAGTGATTCGAGATGCAAAGCGAAATCGTTTTACCAAGGCAGATTGGCTGAATAATTTAAAAGACGGGGTGTTGTATTATGATATGTTGAAAGCCGTCAAAGTGTTACCTATCGGTAAAGATAGGCTGACCGCTACCTATGATTTGAAAGCCTCATTTTTAGGGGAAAGTGTAGAAGCGATGCGTTTAAAGATGTATTTTCGAACCAAAATGAATGAAGGACGACTTCAAATCACTCGTATGTGGATTAATTGGGATAAAAACCAAGGACAGTGATTGACTGAACATAAAGTGCGGTCAATATTTAATGGTTTTTTGGCACTATGTGGCTGCGGCACAAACTTGCTTTCTGGGTTTATTTGTAGTGCTATATGCAGTATATCCTCTACAAAAATCAAATTATTCCAATAGGTTAAAATTCGGACACACTCAGTGTGTCCCTATAAATATCAAACCGATTTTTGGTTACTTAATGTTTGGAGTTTACGCAAAATCACATTCAATACCACGCCATAAGCAGGGATGAATAGCAAAATACCAATAAACAATTTGAATAAATAATCGACAAAGCCAAGTTGTGCCCAGTGTTCAGCCATAAAAGAATCGGCACTTTGGTAGAATGCCACACTGAAAAATACGAAGGTATCTGCCATGGAGCCCAAGGTCATTGAACAGCTTGGGGCTATCCACCAAGTTTTAAGTTGCCGTAATCGGTTGAATACTGTGACATCTAATAATTGCCCTACCACATAAGCTAAAAAACTCGCCAATGCAATGCGGAAAACAAACATATCAAAGCCATTTAATGCTCCGATACCTTGATATTGAGAATCAGAGAACAGCACAGAAATGACATAACTGATAATAAGAGCCGGGATCATCACAATAAAAATAATCCAACGGGCTTCTTTTGCACCAAACACACGTACCGTTAAGTCTGTGGCAAGAAAAATGAAAGGAAAAGTGAGTGTTCCCCAAGTGCTATGGAAGGAAAAATCCTGTGCGGCACCAAGTGCGGTTAATTTTAGGGAAATTTCAAAGGGGATTTGTACTAAATAATTGCTTGCCGCAATGATCAAAATATGGAAAAAACTTAACCAAATGAGGGCGGTACGCTTTTGTTGTGTATTAAAAATAGGATAATTAATATTCATGTTTTACCTTTTTAAATCAATAGAAATCGGGGTGAGGGAACCCGAGTTGAAAATAGGGGTTGGATCATACGCAGATTTATTAGGATTGCAAGAAAAGATAAAGTAGGATAAATCTTAGTTGGCCAGATACAGGTAAAAATGATTACACTTTACTTCTATATAGGCATTCTCAATCATACTAATTTATAGCTTTCTTGGTGAATTTTCGGCAGAATGCGGAAAGTTTCTATATTTAAAAAAGGGTAAAACAATGACTAAACATTATGACTATATTGCCATTGGTGGGGGTAGTGGGGGCATTGCTTCAATTAATCGGGCCGCAAGTTATGGTAAAAAATGTGCGATTATTGAGGCAAAATATTTAGGTGGGACTTGCGTGAATGTAGGCTGTGTGCCGAAAAAGGTGATGTTTTATGGCGCTCAAATTGCGGAGGCGATTCATCACTATGCACCCGACTATGGTTTTGATGTGGATGTGAAAAAGTTTGATTTTGAAAAACTTATTGAGAGTCGTCAGGCCTACATTAGCCGTATTCATACTTCTTATAACAATGTACTTGCTAAAAATAGCGTTGATGTGATTAAGGGATTCGGTAAGTTTATTGATGCTCATACCATTGAGATCACTTTTGCTGATGGCTCAACTGAACAGGTGACTGCAGATCATATTCTAATTGCGACAGGAGGAAGACCGTTTCGTCCTTATTCTGTGAAAGGACAAGAATACGGCATTGATTCTGATGGTTTCTTTGAATTAACTGAATTACCTAAACGTGTCGCGATTATTGGTGCAGGGTATATCGCAGTGGAACTTGCCGGTGTGCTAAATAGCCTTGGTTCTGAAACACACTTGGTTGTACGCCGCCATGCACCAATGCGAAATCAAGATCCATTAATTGTTGAGACCTTACTTGAAGTATTGGAACAAGACGGTATTTTGTTGCACAAACATACGACCATTCAAGAAATCATTAAGAATGAGGATGGTTCTCTCACGGCGAAATTTGACCATGAACGTAGTATTACTGTGGATTGCGTGATTTGGGCGGCAGGTCGTGAGCCGGCTACCGATAAGATTGGCTTAGCGCGTGCGGGTGTGGAAACCAATGAACGTGGTTATATTAAGGTAGATAAGTACCAAAATACCAATGTGAAAGGGGTTTATGCGGTAGGTGATATTATTGAAGGCGGTATTGAATTAACACCGGTTGCTGTTGCAGCAGGTCGACGTTTGTCTGAGCGTCTATTCAATAGTAAACCTAACGAGCATTTAGACTACAATCTCGTTCCAACGGTAGTATTTAGTCACCCTCCTATTGGCACAATTGGTCTGACTGAACCGCAGGCTATTGAGCAATATGGCGAAGAAAACGTGAAAGTGTATAAATCGTCCTTTACTGCAATGTACACCGCAGTCACTCAGCATCGCCAACCTTGCCGAATGAAGTTAGTTTGTGTTGGCAAAGATGAGAAAATTGTCGGCTTGCATGGAATCGGTTTCGGAGTGGATGAAATGATTCAAGGTTTTGCGGTTGCAATTAAAATGGGCGCAACAAAAGCTGATTTTGATAACACCGTAGCGATTCACCCAACGGGTTCAGAAGAATTTGTGACAATGCGCTAATGCTTGGTTGATTTTAGGAAGAAAAAAGTGCGGTCAATTTTGACCGCACTTTTTCAATATTATGTCGCACTTGCACAATATACCCCATATTGAATACGCAGTAGGGACACTATGCCGGTTAATCTTTTAAATAAGGACGCTAGCGTGGCGTCCCTACAATGATATGACTTCTATTTTATGTGTTCGCTATTATAAATATAATACCGGAACTTCATTTAAACTTTTGGAATTTCAGCACCGGAGGCAAGCAGATCTTGAATATCGGATTTAAGCACATCAGCTTTCGGTCCGTAGATAGCTTGAATTCCGGTACCTTTGATAATAACCCCCATTGCACCGGCTTGTTTCCAACCTGACTCATCACCGACCAAATCTGCGTTATGTACAGAAATACGTAAGCGCGTCATACAAGCATCAACATTGGCAATATTATTGCGTCCACCAAGTAAATTCACAATTTGGACAACCTGTGCACTTGCGTTGGCGACTTTAGGTTCACCGGAAGTGTTTTCGTCGGCACTTTTCGCATCATAGTTACCATTGCGCCCTGCGGTTGCTAGGTTGAATTTTTTAATCATAAAATTCGCAATGAGGAACATTCCTACAGCAAAGAGAATGGAAACCCAAATAAAGTTGATGACATCCATACCGATACCAGCTTTAATCGCCATTGGGGTACGGGTTAAAAACTCAATATTACCGAATGAATGCATCCGTAAATTCACAATATCCGCCATGGCAAATGCGGCACCTTGAACCAAAGCATACACGATATAAAGCGGCATGGCGGCGAACATAAACATATATTCAATCGGTTCGGTTACGCCTGTTAGGAATACGGCAAGAGCAGAGGAAAGGAAAATCCCTTTATAGAGTTTTTTCTTATCCGCATCGACATTCACATACATAGCAAGGGTGATCCCCATTAAGATACCACTTGAACCAATCATTTGCCCCACTTTGAAACGAGCCGGCGTTACATTTGAAAGTAAATCATTATATTGTGCTAGATTTCCCGCGTCTTTTAAATTAATTAAGTCGGAGATCCAAGCCAACCATAATGGGTCTTGCCCAAAGACTTGTGCACCCTTTTGAGCCCCGGTTAAGAACTCATAGGTTCCCCCTAATGATGTGTAATTCATCGGGATAGTCAGCATATGATGTAAGCCAAAAGGTAATAAAAGACGCTCTAATGTACCGTAGATAAAAGGGGCAAGGATTGGCGCACTATTTTGTGAACTTGCAATCCATTGACCGAAATGATTGATCCCCGTCTGTACTAAAGGCCAGAACAAGGCAAGGATTAATGCGACCAGTACAGAGCGATAAATGACGACAAAAGGGACAAAGCGTTTACCATTAAAGAAGGTGAGAACCTCAGGTAATTTGCGGAAATTGTAGTAGCGATTGAAGGTCGTTGCACCGACAAAACCTGCGATGATCCCGACGAATACGCCCATATTTAATGCCGGCTGCCCAAGTATATTGACAAAGTAATTTGCTACCGGAATGTCACCGGCAAATAATGTACTGACATGAGCATTAGGATCCGACAACATTTCAATTTTTACACCGAAAAAATGACCGGTGATTAAGTTAATCAAAATAAAGGCTAAACCTGCGGCAAATGCACCGCCTGCCCGTTCATTTGCCCAGCTTCCTCCAATGGCTAAAGCAAATAAAAGATGGAGGTTACCGATAATTCCCCAGCCAATTTGGGCAATAATGTTACCAATGCGTGCGACCCATTCCGCATCGCTAAGTAAAGGTAACGAGTTGCCAATACTGACCATTAATCCGGCAGCGGGCATGACGGCGATGACCACCATCAGGCACTTGCCAAATTTTTGCCAAAATTCAAAACTTAGCAATTTTTTCATTTGTTTTCTCCTACAATATGACATCCACTTCCAAGCCAAAATGGTCAGAAACCACAGGTTTATTTTTGCCGTTAAAAATCACTTGGCTTGATAATACCCTTTTGGCTTGATTTAAAAAAATATAATCCAAACGCTTTTCTTCGCTATGACTGCGCCAGCCATCAATGGCTTTTTCTACCGTAATACCCGAATCCTTTTGCTCGGCAAGTTCGTAAGTATCAAGTAAACCTAATGATTTGATTTGCTGATAGGTTTGTGGATTGCTGATTGCATCAGTATTGAAATCCCCCATGAGGATTTTTAAATTTCCACTCTGACTACGTTTAACGATATTTTGAATATTATCGAGTTGATTTTCGCCTTCGCAGTCAGGCAAATTAATATGACAGGAATAACAATCAATAAGCTGATTTTGGTATTCCACAGTTAATCCTAGTATTTTACGTGAGAGAATGGAATCAAGTCGCTGATGCCGACTACAATAAAAAGGATCGACTTCATAAACCGGCAGGCGGGTTAAAAATGCGATACCTTCATCATATTTGTCATAGCCAATATGTGAATTGCTCCAAAATAATGAATATTTTTGCTCAACTTGCTGGTTAATTTGGCGTAATAATATTACGCCATAATTATCCTGCTTTAAGGTTGGGGCTATAGGCATTGCTGCTATAAGTTGATTGACTTCTTGCAGTGCAACGATGTCGTACCCCTTTTCCACTATCGTTTGAGCAAGAATGGCAATTTTTTCTGCTTGGTTATCTTCTAACCAAGCGTGTACGTTTAGGGTAAGTAGTTTCATTGCCCCTCCTTTAACCCTCACAGTGCCAAATATCCTTGTTATATTGAGCAATCGTTCGGTCTGAGGAAAAGAAGCCCGCTTTGGCGATATTTTGAATGACTTTTTTATTCCAACTGTCTTGATTTTCGTAATCCGCTAAAATTTGCTCTTTAGCTTTTACATAAGCATTAAAGTCAATTAAGGTCATAAACCAGTCTTTATTCAAGAGTTCATGGTAAAGACGTTCTAAACGCTCCGCATTACCAAGTTTTACCAATATCGGATTAACGATGAAGTCTACCGCACGTTTAATCTGCTCGTCACTGTCATAGTAATCTTTTGAAACGTAGCCTGCCGTTTCATAAAGTTTAATAATACTTTGTGAATCTTTACCAAAAGTATAAATATTTTCAGACCCCGCAAGCTCCGCTATCTCAACATTTGCGCCATCCATCGTACCGAGCGTTAATGCGCCATTGAGCATAAATTTCATATTCCCTGTGCCTGAGGCTTCTTTTGAAGCGAGGGAAATTTGCTCGGAAATATCGGTTGCCGGAATTAATTTTTCCGCCACGCTGACATTATAATTTTCCACCAAATAAACGTTTAAGTATTTATTGACTTCCGGATCATTATTAATGAGTTCGGATAAACATAAAATTAAATGAATAATATCTTGCGCAATGATATAAGCAGGGGCTGCTTTTCCACCAAAAATAACGGTGATTTTACGTTGAGGCAATTTACCTGCTTTGATCTCAAGGTATTTATGAATCACATAAAGTGCATTCATTTGTTGACGTTTATATTCATGGAAACGCTTAATTTGCGTATCAATAATTGAATTTTCATCTAACTCAATGCCTTTATTTTCTTTAAGATAGGTTTTTAAGGCTAATTTGTTCTTAAACTTAATTTCCGCCAGTTTTTGATGAACCTGTTTATCATCGGCAAAAGCAAGCAGTTTTTCTAACTGTGTGGCATCTTGCAGATAGTTATCACCAATTAACTGTTTAAGGTAAGCAGCAAGTTCTTGGTTGGAGAATTCTAACCAACGGCGGAAAGTAATCCCATTTGTTTTATTATTAAATTTCTCTGGATAAATCGCATAAAATGCTTTGAGTTCCGAATTTTTTAAAATCTCGGTATGTAATGCTGCCACACCGTTTACCGAATTTGAAAAATGGATGTCCATATGTGCCATATGCACACGGTTGTATTCATCAATAATTTGTACCGCGGGATCTTGATATTCGCTACGTACTAATTCATCTAATTTTTTGATAATCACAACCAAGTGAGGGACAACTTCTTCTAAATAATCAAGCGGCCATTTTTCTAAGGCTTCGGCAAGAATGGTATGGTTGGTATAACCCACCATATTACGCACAATATTGACTGATTCCGTAAATTCCAAATGATGTTTTTCGGTGAGTAAGCGAATGAGCTCCGGAATGACCATTGAAGGGTGGGTATCATTAATTTGTACATAAGCATAATCTGCTAAATCGTGTAAATGACTACCACGCTCAATCGCTTCATCAATTAATAATTGTGCCGCATTGGAGACCATAAAATATTGTTGATAAATACGTAGTAATTCCCCGTTTTTATCAGAATCATCCGGATAAAGAAATAGGGTTAAGTTTTCTTCAATATTGGTTTTGTCGAATTCAATGCCATTTTTAATTAAGTGATAATTCACTGATTTGATATCAAATAAGTTGAGATAGTTTTTAGTCGATTTTTGATAACCTAAAATATCAATACGATCTAATTTTGATGTTAACGTAAAGGCTTTAAATGGCACTTCGTAACTAATCTTTGTCGGGACTAACCAAGAATTGTTTTCGATCCAATAATTGGGTTCTGTTTTTTGTTCATTGTGTTTAAAGACCTGTTTAAACAGACCGCAATGATAATTTAATCCTACCCCTTCTGCATTTAAGCCAAGAGTTGACATTGAATCAATAAAACAAGAGGCTAAACGGCCTAAGCCGCCATTTCCTAAAGAAGGTTCAGGCTCAATATCTTCGATATGGCTTAATGATTTTCCTACACGAGCTAATTCATCTTTAATTTCTTGGTAGATGCCAAGATTAATAAGATTATTAGATAATAATTTACCAATCAAAAATTCAGCCGAAATATAATAAACCTTACGTTTACCGGTATTTTTGGGTTTATCCGCAGAAATTGTTTTTATATAGTTTAATAATTGTACATAAACATCTTGATCATTTAATTCTTCAAGTGTTTTGTTGGTTGTGGTTTGCACAAAAGTACTAAATTTAATCATTATTTTTTTCCTTATTCGCTCTTTGATAAAGTGCGGTTATTTTTGTTAAGAAATCTTTTTTATCTTGCGTGAGATCGGTTTTTTGCATTCTCCATTGCCAGTTTCCACCAATGGTAGAAGGGATATTCATTCTTGAACAGGTTGGCAAATCTAAAATATCTTGCATAGTGGCAATCGCTGTATTACTGACCGTTGCAAATAGTTGACGAATCACTGCCTGACAAACAGATTCATCAGTGCCACGATGTGTATAGTCATTGATATATTGTTGTTGCTCTGGTGTTAAATTGTTATACCAACCATTAATGACATCATTATCGTGCGTCCCTGTGTAAGCAATACAATGAGGAATGCAATGATGAGGGCTATCAAAACTGGCTCCCGTGGTATCTTCAAAACCAAATTGTAAAATTTTCATACCGGGATAACCGCAATCAGCTAACAGTTTTTTCGCTTTATCATCAATATTGCCCAGATCTTCAGCGATAATCGGTAAGTCGCCTAATTGTTGTTTTACGGCTTCAAATAGCTCATAGCCCGGACCAGGTTGCCAGCTTCCAAACTTCGCAATTTCCGCTTTTCCATCAACTTGCCAGTAATCAGAAAACCCTTTGAAATGGTCAATACGAAGCACGTCGTAAATTTTGAAGCTTTCCTTTATACGGTAAATCCACCAAGCATAGCCTTGTTTTTTATGCTCGTTCCAATCATAAAGTGGGTTACCCCAAAGTTGTCCCGTAGCACTGAATTGATCAGCTGGAACACCTGCTACAAATACAGGGTTACGTTCGGCATCTAATTGGAAGAGTTCCGGTTTTGTCCAGACTTCCACACTATCTGCGGAAACATAAATCGGCATATCTCCAATAATTTTGATGCCTTTTTGATTGGCATAATCTTTCAAGGCTTGCCACTGTTGAAAGAAAAAATATTGTGTAACTTTAAAATATTGAATTTGCTGTGCCAGCATTGTGCGATATTTTTCCAAGCTTTCCGGTTCTCGTGCGATAGCTTGTTTATCTTCCCATTCCTGTAAGGCGTGATTACCAAAATGCTCTTTAATTGCCATAAACTCGGCATAATCAGCTAACCAAGTGCGGTTATTTTTTTCAAAGTTTTCAAATTCAGGTTGTAACTTATCATTTGCAACGAAATTTTTTACCGCAATTTCTAAAATCGGGCGTCTGGCATAAAAAATACGCTCATAATCAACCTGTGTTGGATCATCCCCAAAATTGACCGAAAGATAATCAGTTTCTTGCAAAAGCCCCATTTTTTCTAACAATTCAAAATCAATTAAATGAGTATTACCGGCAATGGCAGAAAAAGATTGGTAAGGTGAATCGCCATAGCTTGTGGTTGTGAGCGGAAGGATTTGCCAATAGGTTTGCTTGGTTTCAACCAAAAAATCTACAAAGTCATAAGCGGATTGTCCAAAACTACCGATACCAAATGAGTTTGGGAGTGAGGTGATGTGCATTAAAACACCGCTAGAACGAGTGAGCATAATATATCCCCTAGGAGTAAACGTTGTCGTCAATTTTAACGAAAATCAGACTTGATGCAATATCTTTTACGTAAAAGTTTTATCATTAACGTAAAAATATGATTTTAATCAATGTTTGTACGTATAACTTGGTTTTTTTATGTTATCCTATGAAGAAAAGGGAATGGAATCAAAGATTAGATAGACGGAGTAGAATATGAGCAAATATAAGAAAGTTTATCACGATATAAAAGCGAATATTAGCAATGGTACGTTAGCGGCAAAGCAAGAATTGCCGAGTGAAAGTGAACTAATGCAACATTATGGTTTTTCAAAAGATACTATCCGAAAAGCCCTTTCCCTACTGGAAATAAACGGTTACATTCAAAAGCAACAAGGTAGAAACTCCATTGTTTTAGAACGTCATTTACCAAAACCACAAATACTTTCTGAAATTAAAACCGTTGGGGAATTAAACCCTTCTTCGTCACATCAGGTCAAAACCACATTAAGCAGTTTATATATCGTACAGGGTGAAGAAGAATTAATGAAAATCTTTAACGTCAATGATCAAATTGACTTTTATCGTATCGCTCGAACACGTGAAATTGATGGAGAGCGTGTGGAATATGAGGTTTCCTATTTTGATCGGCGTATTGTGCCTTTTATTAATCGTGATATTGCAGAACAATCAATTTATCAATATTTAGAAAATGAGTTAGGTTTAAACATCAGTCACTCACAACGGGAAATTGTATTCCGTTATGCCGATGAAGAAGAGGAAAATGCACTAGATCTTGGTGAATACAATATGGTTGTGAGTGTTACCAGCACGACTTATTTAGCTGATGGTCGCCCATTTCAGTATGGTTGTATTAGTTATCGCCCTGATAAAATCACCTTCGCTTCGACGGCGACACGGAGATAAAACATTTATCAATTACAATTAACTTTGATGTTGAAAAGTGCGGTCGTTTAGCCGTCTAGATTGTTATTTACTCGTTTTTTCTTTAGAATATCCTCGCTTATTGGGTTTTTAATTATGATAAAAGGTGCGTTATGGCAGATTGGGATGGCAAATATATCAGCCCTTATGCGGAACACGGCAAGAAAAGTGAGCAGGTGAAAAAGATCACAGTGTCAATTCCTATTAAAGTATTGGAAATTTTGACTAATGAACGTACCCGTCGCCAATTAAAAAGTTTACGCCATGCGACCAATAGTGAGTTGCTTTGTGAGGCTTTTCTTCATGCCTTTACCGGTCAGCCTCTGCCAACCGATGCTGATTTACTTAAAGAGCGCCATGATGAAATTCCGGAAGAAGCAAAAGAAATTATGCGTCAATTGGGCATTGATCCGGAAAGTTGGGATTATTAATTTTTCTCTTTTAAGCCGTCCAAAATGGAACATTCGGGACAATCATTCCCCTGACAAGCATCATACCAATGTTGTAACTCTTCAACCATTTCTTCTAATTGAGTAATTTGTTGTCTTAATGCTGCAATGTGCTGTGCGGTTAGGGCTTTCACCTCACGGCTACAACGTGTCGGGTTATCTTGAAGGGCGAGTAATTGTGCAATTTGTTGTAAAGAAAAACCCACATCCCGTGAATGACGGATAAAATGTAACTTATCAATATCTTTTTCTTCATAATGGCGATAACCGGAAACATTGCGCAGCGCCGGTTTAATTAAGCCCAATTTTTCATAATCTCGAATTTGTTTTGTGCTGAGCCCACTTAATTTTGCCGCTTTGCTAATATTCACTAAAAAATACCTTGACCTTCACCTTTAGTTAAGGTTTATAGTAGTTTACATTAATCAATGATTCAATGTCAGTAGGAGAAAATTATGAAAAACGTTCGTTTAACCGTAACAGGTATGCATTGTGGTGGCTGCGTAAAAAGTGTAACCCGTTTATTGGAAGAATTGGAGGGGGTAACACAAGTGAATGTTTCCCTTGAAGGTTATGCCGAAATTCAATTTGATGAGGGAAAAATCACTATTGCACAACTCATTGATGTCATTGAGGATGCCGGTTTTGATGCAGCAGAGTAAGAAAATTATCCTTCAAATTGAGGGGATGACTTGCCAATCTTGCGCGAACAGAATTGAAAAGGTATTGAATAAAAAAAATTTTGTTAAGCAGGCTGGCGTTAATTTTGCTGTGGAAGAAGCCCAAGTAGAATTTGATCCAACATTAGCCAATGAAAAAGATATTCTTGATATTATTCAAAAAACAGGCTTTAAAGGTATTTTAAAGAAAGATACCCCTCTTATTCAAAAGGACGAAAGAAAATCCTATTGGCGACTTTGGCTATTATTGCTGATTAATGTGCCATTTCTCATTGGCATGATCGGTATGCTTACCGGTTATCACAACTTAATGTTGTCACCTATGTGGCAATTTGTGTTGGCGACGATTGTTCAATTTGGCTTAGCCATCCCATTTTACCGTGCGGCGATAGGAAGCATTAGGGGCGGTTTAGCTAATATGGATGTATTAGTCAGCAGTGGGACGCTCACGATTTATTTCTATTCTGCTTTTATGTTGTTTTATCATACGGCGCAAGGGCATAATGCTTTACATGACATCTACTTTGAAGCGGCGGTTATGGTGATAGGGTTTGTCAGTTTAGGCAAATTTTTGGAAGAACGTACAAAAAAACATAGTCTAAATAGCTTAGAGTCATTATTACAGCTTACCCCAAAACAAGTTGGCGTGTTGCGTGACGAAACTTGGCAAACTATTTCGCTTGAGCAAGTAAAAATAGGTGATGTACTACGTGCTAACCAAGGTGAGCGTATCGCGGCTGATGGTGTGGTAGAAATGGGGTATGGTTGGTGTGATGAAAGCCATTTAACCGGAGAAGCGTTACCGGAAATGAAGCAAATAGGAAGCACTGTGCTTGCGGGAGCGATGGTTACGGAAGGCAGTTTGACTTATCGTGCCAATCAACTCGGTAAACAAACATTGTTAGGCGATATGATGAACGCGCTTTCTGAAGCGCAAGGTACAAAAGCACCAATTGCCCGCTTCGCTGATAAAGTTGCCGGAGTGTTTGTTCCAATGGTACTTATGATTGCAGCGGTAACACTTGGGCTAACATGGTGGCTGAGCGCCGATGTTGGCACGGCAATTATTCATGCCGTTGCTGTATTGGTGATTGCTTGCCCTTGTGCGTTAGGGCTTGCTACACCGGCTGCGATTATGGCTGGAATGGGGAAAGCGGTGAGCCACGGTATTTGGTTTAAGGATGCGGCAGCGATGGAACAAGCCGCCCATATTGATACGGTTATTTTAGACAAAACCGGCACATTGACAACGGGGGCGTTAAAAATCGCAGCCGTGTGGCAACCTGAAAGTGCGGTCATTTCTGAAGATGATTTATATCGAATGAGTGCAGCAGTAGAGCAATATGCAACACATCCCCTTGCTCAAGCGATTGTGCGTGAAACATTAGAAAAAAATTTGATCATTCCGACCGCACTTTCGGTGAATACAAAAATCGGTGCAGGAATTTCGGCTGAACTTGAAGGAATAGGGGAAGTGAAAGTGGGTTCACCGGAGTTCTGTGGATTTAATTTACCTATTCAACTTGACCCTGTGTGGGAGATTGCCAGTATCGTGACTGTTTCGATTAATGGCAACATTGTTGGGGCATTTGCTCTCACTGACACATTACGGGAAGAAAGTAAACGTGCTATTGAACGCTTACATCAACAAAATATTGATGTCATGATAATGAGTGGTGATCGTCAATCTGTTGTGGACGATATTGCACAACAGCTTAATATTACAATCGCATTTGGCAAGCTCAGTCCGCGTGATAAAGCCGCGAAAATTCAAGCTTTACAGCAAGAGGGAAAAATTGTTGCGATGGTGGGTGACGGCATTAACGACGCCGCGGCATTGGTGATGGCAAACGTCAGCTTTGCGATGAAATCGGGGGCTGATGTGGCGGAGCAAGTGGCTTCAGCCACTCTTATGCGCCAGTCGGTCAATCAGCTTGTTGATGGCATTTTTATCGCCCAAGCCACATTGAAAAATATCAAACAAAATCTCTTTTTTGCCTTGATTTATAATGTGCTTGGTATTCCGCTTGCCGCCTTAGGTTATCTGAACCCGGTCATTGCTGGGGCAGCGATGGCTTTAAGTTCCCTTTCTGTCTTGATGAATGCCTTAAGATTGAAATATTTAAAACTTTAATATAAATGTTGTTTATAGAATGTCTGTATTATGTCCCAAATGCACAAAACAGACATTTCAACGAGATGTAGGGACACACTGCGTGTGTCCGAATTTTAACCTATTGAAATAATTTGATTTTTGTAACGGATACACGCAGTGTGTCCCTACAAATGCCAAATTATGTTTATTCAATTGCTATAAAATGTCGCCCTGATTTAAGGCGTTTCTCAAATGCCCTTTCTCTTTTTCTAATAATCTTTCCGCTGCCGCTTTGGGTTGTCCACTTAGAATCATCATAATCGCCAATTTAGCATTTTGTTCAGCGAGGATAAGTGTTTGTTCAGCCGTAGTTTCATCACAATCGGTAGCTTGCATAACAATACGAATGGCACGAGCTTTGAGTTTCTCGTTGCTTGCCTGCACATCCACCATAAGATTTTCATAGCATTTACCGAGTAAAATCATTGAGGCAGTTGAAAGCATATTGAGTACCAATTTCTGTGCTGTACCGGATTTTAGTCGGCTTGAACCGGTGAGGACTTCGGCACCGACGAGAGTATTGATGTCAATATCTGTGATTTGGGTCATTGCCGAATTAGGATTACTGGCAACGGAAATTGTTAATGCCCCTAATTGTTTTGCATAGTTTAATGCGCTGAGTACATAGGGCGTTCGTCCGCTAGCAGCAATACCTACCAACACATCCCGAGTAGAAAATTGGATGGCTTGTAGATCTTCGACTGCTGCCGTTTGACTGTCTTCTGCCCCTTCCACTGGATAGCGAATTGCCCGTTCACCGCCGGCAATAATCCCCTTTACCATTTCTCCACTGACGCCAAAAGTGGGGGGACATTCTGACGCATCTAATACCCCTAATCGCCCGCTGGTTCCCGCACCAATATAAACTAATCTTCCCCCTTGTTGAAAGGCATTGACAATCGCTTCCACGGCTTGGGCAATTTGAGGTAACACCCGTTCGATAGCGAGGGGAACCCGTTTATCTTCAGCATTCATTAACGTCACAATGTCTAATGCAGAAAGTTGATCGATGTTCATTGAGTTCGGATTACGCTGTTCTGTTATCAACGTTGAGAGTGTGTTAAGAAGTAGTTTATTCATAATCGCTCTATCTTGAATACTCAGTAGGTATTTTCACCCTGAGGCTTGGTTGTTTATGGGATATATCTTTTAAATATTATGAAGTTAAGGCATTGGAAAAATTGCACCTAAACTGATTTCCCTTTGAGCGCCGGTCACTTCTGGTAAATTTCCCGATTGATTATTTAGCCTACGATAGGCTAACCAAGCAAAAGCCGCTGCTTCGACATAATCAGAATCTATTCCAAAATCATTGGTGGTGTGAACTTCCCATTGTGGGAGCTGTTCTGTCAAGCGCTGCATGATTAAGCTATTCTTTGCTCCCCCGCCACAAACCAGCAAGCGTTTGGGTAAATCCGACTCAAATTTGGCTAGGGCATTAGTAATGCTTGTTGAGGTCAATTCTACCAGTGTCGCCTGCACATCTTGTGGTAAAAGTGCGGTCGAATCTGACGCCAAATGTTGAATTTTTTGTTCCAACCAAACTAAATTAAATTGTTCTCGTCCTGTGCTTTTCGGTGGAGGTTGGTGGAAAAATGGTTCATCTAACAGGGTGCTTAGTAATGTTTCATCGATTTGTCCTGTCGCTGCCCAATCTCCATTTTTATCATAGGTTATGCCTTTGTGTTTTTCGATCCATTGATCAAGCAAAGTATTGCCTGGCCCCGTGTCAAAGCCCACTATCGGCAGCGCCGGAATTAATAAAGAAACATTGCTGATACCACCAATATTTAGTACGACAGTGGCATAGTTGGGAGCGGAAAAGACGGCTTGATGAAATGCCGGCACAAGAGGGGCACCTTGCCCACCGAATGCCATATCTTTGCGTCGAAAATCACCAATGGTTGTTATGCCGGTGTGAGCCGCAAGTAAATTCATATCGCCGATTTGCATCGTAAAGGGATATTGCCCTTTTGGGGAATGCCATACGGTCTGCCCATGACAGCCAATGGCTTGAATTTCTTTCGGAGAAAGGTGGTATTTCTGTAAGAAAGCATTAACGCAATCTGTATACAACCGTCCCAATTGATGATCTAATTCGCCCAGTTGTTGTAAGGATGTTTCGCCCGATTGCACAAGCGTGGTGATTTTTTCACGTAGATACTGGGGCATTGGGGTAAAATCTGTCGCCTCTAATTTAGGTGGCATAGAGGAAAAATCCATCAGTGCCACATCTACGCCGTCTAGGCTTGTACCGGACATTATCCCAATATAATATTGTGCGTCCATTTTACTCTAATACATAAGGTAAGGGTTGAACGGTAAGGGGAATGTTATCTCCTACTAAACGGAATGGTTGGTCGGTTTCCACATCGTTGTTCATCACGACCTGTAACCACAAAGTCCCCCCAAGATTAACCGCACTTGTGATCGTGCCGGTTTTTCTCCAATGATTGTCTATTTGCATTTCAATAGTATCACCGATTTCGGGCTGGGCGGTAGTTTCCCCTTTGAGAATAAACATCGCTCGCTTATTGGCACCACGGTATTTCGCTCGTGCCACAATTTCTTGTCCAAGATAGCAGCCTTTGGTGAAGGAGATCGCCTGTTCAACCGCTTGAAGGTTTAAAGCTTGTGGAATAAATTCATTTTGTGTTTTTGTCGTTAAGTTCGGTAAACCGGCTTGAATATCTGCCACTTCCCACAGTTTTTCCTCAGCATTAAATGTGATCGATAATGGGGTTTCATTGAGTAGGATAGTGCGTTGTTCATCTATTTCCAATGAAAAGTGCGGTTGAATTTTTCCACATTTTTCTCCCATCACGCCCACAATTTGCCAATCCAACAAATCAAAGCTGACTTTGGAAAATACGGCGTATTTTTTTAGTGCTTCTAGCGCACCGGGCAACAAATCTCTTTTCACCAATAAAAAGAATTGTGTTTGGCTCACTTTGAATAAACGAAAGATTGCGTTCATTTTGCCTTTGGGATCACAATGTGCAGTGAGGGTTGTTGCTCCGCTAGCTAATGTAATGACATCGGTGGTGAGTTGCCCTTGCAGATAGATTTCGGCATCAGCGCCCTGTGCTTCAATCAGCTGATATTGATTTAATGGAATAAATTGAGCCATCCTTTTCTCCTATTCTAAATTCTGAATTTGTTCACGCATTTGTTCAATTAACACCTTTAATTCTACTGCTGCTGCAGTGATATCTGCATTGATTGATTTTGAGGCTAAGGTATTGGATTCACGATTGAGCTCCTGCATCATAAAATCTAATTTACGCCCGACGGCCCCCCCTTTTTTCAAAATATTTGTGGTTTCTTTAACGTGCATTTGTAGGCGATCAAGCTCTTCTGCGACATCTACGCGTTGTGCGAGTAAAACCATTTCTTGTTCAAGACGTTGAGGTTCAAGGTTGATTTGGGCGTCTTCAAAACGTTGCAACAAACGTTCACGTTGCCATTGTAAAACAGCAGGCATTTGCGACCGCACTTTATCGGCTTCAATTGTAATGGCGGTTAAGCGTTGTTGAATAATATCTTGTAACTTTTCACCTTCACGGCTACGCATTGCGATAAAGTCGGTGAGTAATTCATCAAAGGCGGTCAATAGATCTTGACTAATGGTATCCAAATCCTGTTCTTGAGTTTCCACTACGCCGGGATAACGCAAAACGTCTGTTAGGTTAATTTCACCTTCACCTGCTTGAGTTTTTATCCATTGTAAAGATTGAATCACTTGGTTTGCCAGTTCTTTATTGAGATTGAGTTCGTCATTGACTTGCTTTTTGGTTTCAATGCGTAACGTACACTCAACTTTACCACGAGTGAGATTTTGGCGGAGTTTTTCACGCAATGTATTTTCCAAACCTCGAAACTGTTCAGGCAGTCGAAAGAAGGTTTCCAAATAGCGTTGGTTAACAGAACGGATTTCCCACACGGCATCGCCCCAATCTTTTTTGACTTCAAGGCGGGCAAAGGCTGTCATACTATAAATCATAAGATCTCCTATTTTTTATGTCTTAGTTGATTTGTTGGCTATTGTAACGAGAAAGCGTAGTGAATTCTAAAGATATTTTTGTGGAGGGTGTTTACAGGGTGTAAATTTTAAAATACAATTTCTGTAAATTTTATCTTACAAAAAGGAAATGTTATGAACAAAACGGTTGGTAGCACATTGCTGGTGTCCGGCACAATGATTGGAGCAGGAATGTTGGCGATGCCATTGACTTCCGCAGGGATCGGATTTGGTTTTACATTAGTTTTATTATTAGGGCTCTGGGCATTACTAACGTTTACCGCACTATTATTTGTGGAACTTTATCAAACTGCAGACAGTGATGCTGGGATCGGGACACTCGCCGAACAATATTTTGGTAAGTTCGGGCG
Source organism: Pasteurella sp. WM03 (assembly GCF_004570945.1). NCBI lineage: Bacteria > Pseudomonadati > Pseudomonadota > Gammaproteobacteria > Pasteurellales > Pasteurellaceae > Pasteurella > Pasteurella sp. WM03. Next base: position 134,331 of record NZ_SPPO01000003.1, on the reverse strand, counting down.
TGTTGTCGCTACCGCTGTTCTTATTATCTTTTTATACGCCTTAATTGCGGCCTACATCAGTGGTGGTGGCTCTTTATTAAACAGTTTATTATCGGAAGGGCTGGGGAACAGTGCCGGCATTATCTTGTTTACCTTGATTTTTGGCGCTTTCATTGTGATTGGTACACATAGTGTGGATCGCATTAACCGTGTTTTATTCTTTGTTATGTTGGCTGCATTTGTCGTGGTATTAGGATTGATGTTACCGGAAATCAAAATGGATAATTTGTTAGCGATGCCGATTGATAGTGCATTGATTATCTCCGCCAGCCCGGTCTTTTTTACCGCTTTTGGTTTCCATGGTTCTATTCCAAGTTTGAATAAATATTTAGACGGAAATGTTAAGGCGCTACGAATTTCTATTTTAGTGGGATCAGCGATTACGCTTGGTGCTTATATTTTATGGCAGCTTTCTACCCATGGTTTGCTCACCCAAAATGAGTTTCTACAAATTCTAAAAGAGGACGCCACTTTAAATGGTTTAGTTAAGGCAACCCTTGCTATTACGGGCAGTTCGGTGATTGCCAGTGCGGTAAAATTATTTTCTACCTTAGCCTTAGTGACCTCTTTCTTAGGCGTAGGATTGGGCTTGTTGGAATGTATTGAGGATTTGTTAAAACGTTCGTTTAACATTTCTGCAGGGCGTATTTCTCTCGGTTTACTGACATTTATTCCGCCGTTAGCTTTCGCTTTGTTTTATCCGGAAGGATTTATCTTAGCGTTAGGTTATGCGGGGCAAATGTTTGCTTTCTATGCGGTGGTATTGCCGGTCAGTCTTGTCTGGAAAGCGCGCAACCTTCATCCTAATCTTCCATACCGAGTATGGGGAGGCAATGTAACCTTGCTTATCGTATTGATATTAGGTGTGGTGATTACCTCTATCCCATTTGCCATCCGAGCCGGCTACCTCCCATTTGTCGTGGGTTAAAAAGACGTTGAATATGACCGCACTTTAAAAGTGCGGTTATTTTTTTGTGTGTTTTAAGAGGAACACAGTGAGCTAGCCCTTTTCTATTTCATCTTCCGGTAAGGCATTTATCACGGCTTTCACGAGAGTCGCAAGTGGGATTGCAAAAAATACCCCCCAGAATCCCCATAATCCACCGAAAATGAGGACAGCAATAATAATGATGAGTGGGTGTAGATTGACGACTTCAGAAAACAGATAAGGTACGAGTAAATTTCCGTCTAAAAGTTGGCTCACGGCAAAAGCGATGATGATATACCAAAAGGTCGGGCTAATGCCGAATTGGAACAAGGCAACAAGCGCAACAGGAATGGTCACAAGCACCGCACCAATGTAAGGAACGAGGACTGAAAGCCCAACCGCAACGGACAGCAAGAGTGGATAATTTAATCCGAAGATTAAGAAAATTACGTAAGTGACCAAGGTGACAATTAAAATTTCTAAGAGTTTTCCATGAATGTAATTAGCAATTTGTTGTTGCATTTCTGTCCATACTTTGAAAGCAAGATGGCGGTTGCGGGGTAAAAAACGGCTCACGCCTTGTAAAAGCTCACCTTTATCCTTCAACATAAAAAACATCATTAATGGAACAAGGAAAGCGTAAATGCCAAGTGAGACGAGGTTCATAATCGAAGCGAGAGAAAGTTTGACTGCGGATTCCCCAAAGCCGAGAATTTTTTCCCGTACAGAATTAAAAATCGCATCCACCATGGAGTAATCAATGAGTTCAGGATAATCTTCCGGTAAGCTAAGTAGCCATTCATTAAGTTTATTAAACATAGCCGGTAAATCACTCAGTAGGGAAATCGTTTGATTCCAAAGCATCGGGACAAGAACCAAGAAGAACACCGTTGCTAAACCAATAAACCCACCAAAAATAACAATCGTGGCTAACATACGTGGCAGTTTTAGATTGCTTGTCAGAAAATGGATTGGCATTTCTAATAAATAAGCAAGCACAATAGCGATAAGCAAAGGGGCGATTAAATCACCGAAAAAATAAATAGCAATAAAACCAAAAAGTAAAATTGCCAATAATCCCATCGCCTGTGGATCGCCTAAACGACGCGCATACCAACTTTTCAACATTTCTAACATAATCGCAACATCCCCGAGAGCATTTTTCGCCATTATAAGTTAAAATTTCCTCCAGTTATAGCTAGCTAAAGGAAATTCTATGTCTGTTATTATTTATCATAATCCTCGTTGCTCCAAAAGCCGAGAAACCTTGGCGTTACTAGAGGAAAAAGGTATTCATCCGAACATTGAGCTTTATTTGCAAAAACAATATACCGTTACAGAATTACAACAACTTGCAGAAAAATTAGCTATCACGGATATTCGCTTGATGATGAGAGTGAAAGATGAACTTTATCGTTCGCTAAATCTTGCGGATTCGGCATTGACGAATGAAGAACTATTGAATGCAATCAGTGAGCATTCCGCTTTACTTGAACGGCCTATTGTGGTGAATGGCGACAAAGCAAAAATTGGACGGCCACCTGAGAGTGTGCTTGAAATTTTGTAATTTTAAGGTTTATCCGTATAATACCACCGCCGTGGAAATGTCTTCACGGCTTTTTTAAGGAAAAAATTATGGCAAAAAAACAAAAAAGTGCGGTTGAAAATCAAACCGTTTATCAGCACATGAGAGGCTCGGTAAGGGATAATGCGATCATGGCATTATTACATGACAAATTATTCCGCCAGCGTATTGAGAAAAAACGTAAAGGAAAAGGCAGTTACCAACGAAAAGCAAAACACGTAGGGACATTTTTTGAAAAGCCCGATTATAAATTTTTTGATTTCAGAAACTTTATAATCGGGTTTTTCTTAAGTAAAAAATGCAATGTGAGGTAAAAATGTCAAATAAAATAGAAACATTATTCAATACAACATGGAACGTACGTATTAGTGATCCGGGTGAAGAAGGCGCACATAGCCATTTTTTTGAAACCGTTTATTTAACCCTTACTGCGCACTTTGAAGAAAATGGGATTCGCTATGAATTTGTGCGAAGAGTTGAAGACCAAGTTAAAATCCAACGCTCATTCACCGAATTAAATGAACTATTTAAGTTTTTGGGAGATTATTTAGATGCCGTCTCCCTTGGTGTACTTGGCGTAAAAATTGGTAATCTTGGTGTGAAAGCGGAATAGTGTGATACTCGGAAAGCAAAATGCGGTCAAAAATGACCGCACTTTTTCAGATAAACATTCATTAAAAATTAATTATAGTAACTTTTCAATTTTAGCAATCACTTTGACTGCATGTTCACGAGCATTATTTTGAACACGGGCTAAATCTTCTTCACCGTGTAAACCCGGAATATAAAGTTGACCATATAAGGCTTCTACACCGTGCCATTCAAAACCTGAATAAAGGGCAGAGGCTTCAACCGGTTTTACCAAATCCTCAATTAATGGTTCAATTTTACCGTCATAGGTTTGAGCCGGAGAGCCTGTTGATGTGGAAACGAAAAGTTTTTTGCCGTGTAATTTATCACCACCGGTACCGTAAGCGAACCCATAAGTCCACACATCATCTAGCCATTTTTTCAAAATAGCTGGAGTATTGAACCAAAAAGTTGGGTATTGGAATACAACAATATCAGCTTCCACTAAGGCAGCTTGCTCTGTGGTAATATCAATATTGAAATCAGGGTAGAGGCTAGATAGACGGCGAACGCTAATTTTATCGCCAAAATGTTGTTCTAAGGCACTTAAAATGAGGCTATTACTGACAGATTGTTCAAGATTTTGGTGTGCAGAAATCACGAGAATTTTTGCCATAATGTTTCCTTAATATTAACGCGGCTAAATAAATTTGGGCGCACAGTCTATCACGCCTAACCCTAAAATAAAACCAATATTCAGGTGTACTCCGCTATCACGTAATAATTTCATCATCACAATGGCTTCACCGGTGGCATTAGTACCTGTTTCGGCAATAACAGGAATACGACCGTTTGCCGGTTCCACGGTCTTCTCAATCACTTTTACATTTTCTTCAGTACTGAGTGTCGCAGATTCACCGGTTATACCGACTGAAACGATCGCTCCGTCCCAGCCTTAGGAGATTGTCGATATAAAAATGTTGAAACCCTTAAAAGGGATAGTAAGTAATTAGTTTGCCGTGCAAACTTAGTAACTGATAAAGGTTATCGACCTTATACAATTACGTTCAGTAAAAATTCAGTTGGGAAAATTATTGTCAGTTATAATATGCAACTCTTTTATGACCCTAATTAGACGAAGTAAGAAAAAACACCGTACTTTACCTATGTAAAGTGCGGTATTTTTTGAGTAAATTTTAGTGCTAAATATATTCAGCTAAACATTAAATCTGTGCCAAAAACGCCTCCTCCGAAAGCACCTCCACGCCCAGTTCCTGTGCCTTAGTCAGTTTAGATCCTGCGGCTTCGCCGGCGATGACGAAATCCGTTTTGGCGGAGACCGATCCGCTGACTTTTGCGCCCATTTCTTGTAGTAAGGCTTTGGCTTCGTTGCGTCCCATTTGGGTGAGCGTGCCGGTGAGGACGATGGTTTTGCCTTTGAATGGATTGTCTTGGACTTCTTTAATTTCCACGGTGTCCCAATGTACCCCTTGTGCAAGTAGATCGTTCACCACTTCTACATTATGAGGTTCACGCCAGAATGCCAAAATGCGGTTCGCCACCACATCCCCCACATCCGGCACTTGTTGGAGTTGTTCAAAATCAGCATGTTGTAACGCCTCAAGGGTTTTAAAATGATTGGCTAAATTTAATGCTGTGGCTTCACCCACTTCACGCATCCCTAAAGCAAAAATAAAGCGGGCGAGAGTAGTATGTTTGGCTCTTTCAAGGCTGTTTAAGGCATTTTCCGCTGATTTTTTACCCATACGTTCTAAGCGGGTTAATGTGGTGAGCTCAAGTTTGAACAAATCCGCCGGTGTGTGGATTAATTCACGATCGACCAGCTGTTCTATCAATTTTCCACCTACGCCATCAATATCCATCGCTTTGCGTGAAACAAAATGTTTTAAGGCTTCCTTCCGTTGTGCTTCGCAGAATAATCCGCCGGTACAGCGTGCCACGGCTTCGCCTTCAATACGAATAATCTGCGAATCACACACAGGGCAATGTGTCGGAAAAATAATTGCTTTGGCATTTTCAGGACGGCGTTCACGCAAAACACCAATAATTTGCGGAATCACATCGCCGGCACGGCGAACAACCACGGTATCGCCAATGGCAATATCCAAACGGGCAATTTCATCACCATTGTGTAAGGTGGCATTACTCACAGTAACGCCTGCGACAAATACCGGTTCAAGTTTTGCCACCGGTGTAATGGCCCCCGTACGCCCCACTTGGAATTCCACATCTTTTAATATCGTTAATTCCTCTTGTGCAGGGAATTTATAGGCAATCGCCCAACGGGGGGCTTTGGAAATAAAGCCGAGTTCGTTTTGCAGAGCGATATCATTAATTTTCAATACGGTACCGTCAATATCATAGCCAAGGTTACGACGTTTATTTTGCATAGCGTGATAAAACGCCAACACCTCTTCAACATCATGGCAAAGACGGATTTCCGGATTTACTGGAATACCAATTGATTTCAGCCATTGTAAACGTTCATAATGGGTGGCCGGTAAATCCACACCTTCGGCAATGCCAACACTATAAGCATTCAATACAAGCGGGCGTTTACTGGTGATTTTCGGATCAAGCTGACGTAGCGAGCCTGCCGCTGCATTACGTGGGTTGGCAAAGGTTTTCTCACCATGGGCTAGTGCCTGTTCATTCAGACGTTCAAACCCTGTGTGGGGCATAAAAACTTCACCCCGAATTTCTAAGCGGGTCGGTGGATTATCCATTAATAATTGCAACGGAATATTGCGAATGGTACGAATATTCACCGTAATATCCTCGCCGGTTGTGCCATCGCCACGGGTTGCAGCTTGAGTTAATACGCCATTTACATACAAAATACTCACCGCAAGCCCGTCCAGTTTAGGTTCACAACAAAAAGTGAGGGGGTTAGGCAAAACAGTTAAACGATCTTCAATACGCTTAACAAAAGCATTAAATTCTTCATCAGAAAAGGCATTATCAAGAGAAAGCATGGGAATCTCATGACGGATTTGGCTGAAGCCAGATAGTGGCTTTGCGCCTACTCGTTGGGTCGGGGAATCTGATGTGACAAATTCAGGATGTTCCAACTCTAGAGCTTTGAGCTGGTGGAAAAGACGATCATACTCACTATCCGGTACACTGGGATTATCTAAAACATGGTATTCATACTCGTATTGACGGAGTGTTTTACGTAAGATTTGAAGTTGAGTTTGGATGTCAGTCATAAAATTCTCGATAAAAAATGACCGCACTTTTAAATCTATTGAACAATAAAGGCGAACTCAGTGTTCGCCAGAAACTAAAGTGCGGTTGAATATTAATGGGTTTTATACTCGTGCAAGATAATGTTGCTCTTGGTCATCATCAAAGATGTGTTCATCTTCGGTAAGCACCGAACCGCCTAAATCTTCTGCAAGAGTTTTAGCCGCACGAATCATCAATTTAAGATTGGCAAGATTATTACCGGGGGAAGGTAATTTCATAAACAATGTTACGCCAATAGTTCGAAAATCCCCACTATATGGATCAAATCCGCCTTCATCTTGTACATTAGCAACACTAAATAGGATAGGGCTTGCTACGCTTAAATCAAAATGGCGGTGATACATATTATGCTTACCAAAAATAAAGCCTAGGTTTTCAAGAGATTGAATTAAACGTGAACCGTGAAATTCACGATGTTGTGGCGAAATAACATAAAGTTGAATATAGCCCGAGGTTTGTTTTTTCACCTCTGCTTCAGGTTGGCGTACTTCATTAAAATGTACGGTTGGTTTTATTTCATCTAATTCCCCCCGTGACATTTGTGAAAGTTGTTCACGTAATTCAGGCGAGGAGGAATTAATTCCCTCAAGTTCACTGTTTTGTGATTCCAATTGTTCAAGTGTCATCGTGGCAGGATTGGGGGGAGTTTGTGTCTGTGTCGGTTTCATATTGTATTCCATACGAACCGGCTCACGTTCCTGTGTGACGGTATGAGGAATAGATATTTTTATATCATCTACCGTGCGTTCGGTTTCACGATAATCTACTTGCGACACGGGTTGATGATAATCAAAAGATGATTGTGTCGATGTCACAGAGGTGGGCGGGTTGGAATCTGAAACCGATACGGATTCAGAAGTGCTTTGTTCCGACTGCGTTTGTTGATCTTGCGAGAAAGTGCGGTTAAAAGTGGCTGCGTTTTTAAAATACTTTGATTTCTCACGGCGATTTGACCATAATCCGTGTGCGATAAGGGCAATAAGTGCCACGACACCTAAAATAATCAAGATTGTATTAAGATCCATTTTTGCTCCTTACAGGCAATAAAATTGCACTAATGCTACCATATTTTAAAAGCTGAAAAAACAGGGCATTCGGGGGGAATTTCATAGCAAAAATATAGTCCAACTTGACCGCACTTATCAACTATTATGAATATAGTTTCAAAGAAGGAAAAAGAATGATTAATCAACAAGAAATTAAATCCGGCTTTCATTATTTTGTGATGGGCTGGCATTTTATTACTCAAAAAGGGCTACGCCGTTTTGTCATCATGCCTATTCTATTGAATGTGGTTTTACTCACGGGGTTATTTTGGCTGTTTATTTCACAAATTAGTACCATGATTGATTGGTTGATGAGTTTTGTTCCGGACTGGCTCGGCTTTTTGAGTATCATTTTGCTGGTGCTTTCTATTGGAATGATTCTGTTATTGTTTTATTTCACTTTCACGACTTTATCCGGATTTATCGCCGCGCCTTTTAACGGGTTATTGTCAGAAAAATTGGAAAAAATGCTAACCGGTGAACCAATTAACGATGATAATTGGCTGGATGTCATGAAAGATGTACCACGAATGCTACACCGAGAATGGCAAAAATTGTGGTATAGCTTGCCCAAAATTGTCGGCTTGTTTTTATTGGGGTTTATTCCCATTGTCGGACAAACTATTGTGCCGGTTTTAACGTTTTTATTCACAGCTTGGATGATGGCAATTCAATATTGTGACTATCCTTTTGATAACCATAAGATTTCATTTAATGTGATGAAAAACGCCTTGGGGGAACAACGCTCACAAAATCTCACCTTTGGGAGCTTAATTACTTGTTGTACGTTTTTACCTGTTGTGAATTTAGTGATTATTCCTGTTGCAGTATGTGGTGCGACGGTAATGTGGGTTGAAAATTATCGCGATCGTTTACGCTTTGATATGAATTTTGATTATCGCCGAGGCAATCCTTCGACAGAGGTAACGACCCGTACTAAGGGAACGGATGTTCGTACAAACAATAACCAAATTGTGAAATAGCATTTAGTTATAAAATAGATCAAATAACTATTTTTGCCGTGTCAATATCAGTGTTATAACTGCGTTATCGGTAATATTCAATCATCTTCATAGGGGAGAAATATGACAATTCATGCAGATAATTCTTATAGTATTGGTAACACACCGTTGGTACGCTTAAAAAATTTTGGTCACGGCAATGTGGTCGCAAAAATTGAGGGGAGAAACCCGAGTTTCAGCGTGAAATGTCGCATTGGGGCGAATATGGTATGGCAGGCGGAAAAAGATGGTATTCTGACTAAAAACAAAGAAATTGTGGATGCCACCAGCGGTAATACCGGTATTGCACTTGCTTATGTCGCTGCAGCAAGAGGGTATAAAATCACCCTCACTATGCCGGAAACCATGAGTTTAGAGCGTAAACGTTTGTTGCGTGGTTTGGGCGTGAACCTTGTGCTGACCGAAGGCGCAAAAGGAATGAAAGGTGCCATTGCCAAAGCCGAAGAAATTGTCGCTTCTGATCCGAATCTCTATGTGATGTTGAAACAATTTGAAAATCCGGCTAACCCACAAATTCACCGTGAAACAACCGGTAAGGAAATTTGGAATGATACGGAAGGCAAAGTGGATGTGGTCGTTGCCGGAGCCGGCACAGGAGGGACAATTACAGGTATTTCTCGTGCAATTAAACTGGATTTTGGTAAGACGATTACCTCTGTGGTGGTTGAGCCAAGTGAATCCCCTGTTATCACTCAAACCTTAGCCGGTGAAGAAGTCAAACCGGGTCCACATAAAATTCAAGGTATCGGTGCCGGATTTGTACCGAAAAATTTAGATTTGTCCTTAATTGATCGTGTCGAAACGGTGGATAGTGAAACGGCTATCGCGACTGCCCGCCGTTTGATGGCAGAAGAAGGCATTTTAGCGGGAATATCTTCCGGTGCGGCAGTTGCTGTTGCTGACCGTATTGCAAGGTTATCGGAATTTAAGGACAAACTGATTGTGGTTATTCTTCCCTCTGCTTCAGAACGCTACCTTAGCACGGCATTGTTTGAAGGCGTTGAAGTCTAATTTGGGAAGGCTCGCGCATCCCACAAATAAACCTGAAGTCAGGTTTATAACTGAGCCATAATATTAGTATATTAAGGAGAAAATGCGGCTAGAAATAAGCCGCATTTTTTATGACGGAAAACGACTATAAAAATGACCGCACTTTTAAGATTATTGTTCGACAAATTGGTGAATTTTCTCTGCATTTAGATGCCCCGGTATGGTTTTTTTGACATTTAAATCCGCCTCTAAAAACACATTAAAGGGGTAACCACGCACCCGAACACGATCAATCATTTCCCCTTTTTCATCAAGTAGCACCGTAATATTTTTGTATTCTAAACCTTTGTACCATTCAATGAAATCTGCCGTTGCTTTCTCGCCTTTATGAGAGGGGGAAACGATCGTAATGATTTCAAAATTTTGATGTTGATCCGCACTAACATCGTCAATTTCGGCTAAACCGGCTAAACAGATAGGACACCATGATGCCCACATTTTGATATACACCGGTTTACCTTTGTATTGCTCAAGCGTAATAGGTTGATTGTTTAAATCCTTGAGGGGAATGTCCGCCAAGTTGGTTGTTGCAAAAGCTTGAAAGCTAAACACCATTAATAAGATTGAGAGTAATTTTTTCATTTATTTTTTCCTTTTTGTTTTGTTATGCCAAGTGGATCGGGTTATTCAATTCAAGTCATATTGATGGTTTTCTAAAACTACGATATGGCTTAGTTTAAGAACCTGCATAGCAAATGCTAGGCTAAGTTATTAGTGATGAGTAAACATCCCATCACAATAATTAAAATTCCACCACCGATTTTGAACTTATCTAGGTGCTTATTTAAACTTTTAGTTCGTTTAAGCAAAGTATCGGAAAAGAATGAAAACAGCATAAAAGGGGTTGCCAAACCGAGCACATAAACAAACATCATAGAGGCACCGTAAATTGCCGAACCTTCATCACCAGAAAGCGCAAGAACAGAGGTGAGTATTGGGCCAATACAGGGCGTCCAGCCAAGACTAAAGGTTAAACCAAGCACAAAGGCTTCAAGTGCGGTAGATTTTCCCGATGTTTTGATTTCCAGTAATTTAGTGCGTTCAAGCAAGTCGATTTTAACGATACCAAGTTGATGAATTCCGAGAATAATCACGATAATACCAGCAATCACACGGGTCGTGTCACTGAATAAAATATTCCCTAAAAAACCAAAGCTAAAGCCGAGGCTCACAAAGGTAAGTGAAAGCCCGAAGATAAATAAAAAGGTGTTGAGGACTTTTTTTCCTCCCTTACTGAGAATACCAAAATAAATCGGGATAATCGGAAAAATACAAGGGGAAAGAAAAGAGGCGATTCCCGCTACAAATACTGTACCGATAAGAAGTTGTTGGTCTAACATTATTTTATTTCCTTATATTTTGTAAGGTGTGCAAACGGCGTGCACACCTCTTACCCACATTATTTTTTGATGGTTTTCACTAAATATCCATATCCGGCTTTTTCCATCTCAGCCAAAAGTATAAATTTGATGGAGGCACTGTTGATGCAATAACGTAAACCGCCTCTATCTTTCGGACCGTCATCAAAAACATGCCCTAGATGAGCGTTACCACTGCGACTTAGCACTTCAGTGCGTTGCATATTAAAGCTGTTGTCCGTTTGATAATGCACCACCTCTTTGGCGATCGGGTGAGTGAAACTCGGCCAGCCACAGCCTGATTCAAATTTATCATTAGATGAAAACAGAGGCTCACCGGTAGTGACATCAACATAAATGCCCGGTTGGAAGTTATCCCAATATTCATTGCTGAAAGAACGCTCCGTGTGCTTATTCTGTGTCACGGAATATTGCAATGGCGTTAATGTGGCTTTGAGTGTTTCATCACTTGGTTTGGGGTAATCTTTTTCATTAATCATCGGTTCATCTGCCTGTGTAATGTCGATATGGCAATAGCCATTGGGATTTTTTTTCAAATAATCTTGATGATATTCTTCCGCTTCCGTGTAGTTTTTCAGCGGTTCTACCTCAATTTGAATTTTATTTTTATACTTCGTTTGAAGTGTGGCAATCGCTCGGTCGATTACGGTTTTGTCTGCGTTATCTTGATAGTAAATCCCCGTACGATATTGTCGTCCACGGTCATTGCCTTGTTTATTCACACTGGTTGGATCGATCACTTTGAAATAATATTGCAGCAATTTATCCAGTGAAATTTGGTTTGCATCGTAAGTGACTTTGACCGCCTCAGCGTGGTCTGTAACAGCTAAAAGCGTATAGCTGGTTTTATCGGTATTACCATTGGCATAGCCTGAAACCGCCTCTTTCACGCCGTAAATGCGTTCCATATACGCCTCTACACCCCAAAAACAGCCACCGGCTAAATAAATTTCGCGAATATTTTGTTGATTTTCAGTCATGGTTTTTTGCTCCGTATTTTGCGTTGGTATGGTTTTTTCTCCTGCCAAAACTGATTGGCTTGTCACATAAAGTGCGGTTAAAAATAGAAAGATTTTTGAAAATTTCATTATAGATTCCTCCTTTAATATTGAAGCGATATTGTTTTAGACGAGGAATGGTTTCATTTCTTACAAATTTTTTTGAATTTATGATGATTGAGTCACTCATTTATTTTTGAGGGGATTGTAATAAATCCCTCCTATAGAGGGGAAAATAAACGTGAGGTGCAAAGTAAGCTGTGTGCATACTCAACAAAAAACCACCCTTTCAGGTGGCTTTTTGTTTAGTCTAATCGACCAAATTTACCGGCACGCACATCATTAAATGCTTCAATAATTTGCTCACGGGTATTCATCACAAACGGGCCATAACCCACAATTGGCTCATTAAGTGGCTCACCGGTCAAAATTAACAATTTGGCATCATTGTTAGCTTCGATCAGGACATTGCTGCCACCACGCTCGAATGTGACTAACTCACCACGGCGAGCGATAGCCTCCCCTCCAACTTGAATAGTCCCCTCTAATACGAGAATGACGACGTTATGGCTTGCTGGCACGCTAAAAGCGTGTGTAGCATTCGCATTCATTGTGGTATCCCACATATTAATTGGGCTGAATGTGCTTGCCGAACCTTTTTTACCAAGCAATTCTCCGGCAATAACCCGAACAGAACCTGCCTCATTCGGCAAGCTAACAATCGGAATATCCGCTGATTTAATGGCTTGATATTTTGGTGTTGTCATTTTATCTTTTGCTGGCAAATTTACCCAAAGTTGCACCATTTCAAATAATCCGCCTTCTTTTGCGAATCTTTCTGAGTGCATTTCTTCGTGCATCACACCTGAACCAGCCGTCATCCATTGAACATCGCCTGTACCTATGGTTCCACCACCGCCGTGAGAATCTCGGTGAGACACTTCACCTTGATAAGCAATGGTAACGGTTTCAAAGCCACGATGAGGATGTTCTTCCACGCCACGTAAATCAAATTCTGAATTATCACGACGGCCACCTTGGAAAAATTTTGGTGGGTTGTAATCCATTAAAAGAAACGGATCAAGATTTTTATCTTTGTCATTATAACTAAACATAGATGCCACATGGAAACCATTACCCACCCAGTGTTTTTCCGGTGCGGTGAAAACATTCGCTACTTTTTTCATATCAATCTCCTTAAGTTTGTTGATAGAACTTATCGTTCTGTTGATGGCGTGTATTATACGATTACGGAAAAGTGAATAAATACTGGATTTATTGAAAGATATTTTACTAAAAGGAAATAATATATGAGATTTGCTCAAGAAGACTAATACCTAACTTCACACCATTTTTTGCTAAAGTGCGGTTTGTTTTTTTAGAATGAATCAAGAGGTAAATTTTGTGTTATAACTAAAACATCTAACTCATAAATAAATCGTCTTGTTTTTTATTAAATGGGGCTTTTATAATCCAAATCATTGCAAAACATATAACCTAAGAGGAACTTATGATGAAAAAATCTTTTTTTTCTACCGCACTTTTAGCGGTGAGTCTTACTTTTTCAACCTTGACCCATGCGGGGGAAATTGCCGATCGTGTTGAAAAAAACAAAACGTTGTTAGTTGGCACGGAGGGAACTTATGCTCCTTTTACATTCCACGATAAAGACGGAAAACTCACGGGCTTTGATGTGGAGATTATTGAGCGAATTGCCCAAAAATTAGGTTGGAAAGTTGAATTTAAAGAAACGGCGTGGGATGGAATGTATGCAGGTTTAAATGCCAAACGGTTTGATGTGATTGCCAATCAAACTAATCCTAGCCCTGAACGGTTAAAGAAATATGATTATTCCGCACCTTATAATTATTCTGCCGGCGTGATTGTTACTCGAGCCGATAACGATAGCATTAAAACCTTTTCAGATTTAAAAGGGAAAAAATCAGCACAATCTGCGACAAGTAATTGGAGTAAGGATGCCCGTGAGCAAGGGGCGATTATTATTACGGTCGATAGCTTGGCACAAAATCTTGAGGCGGTAAAACAAGGGCGGGTGGACGCCACGGTAAATGATAAATTAGCTGTGCTGGATTATCTCAAAAAACAACCCAATGCGGGGTTAAAAATTGCGGTGGAAAGTGATAAAAAAATTCCAACGGGTTTTGCTTTCCTAAAAGGCGAAGAAGAACTTATCGCTAAAGTGAATAACGCTCTTGAAGAGCTTCGCCAAGACGGGACATTAAAACAACTTTCAATGAAATGGTTTGGTGATGACATTACTCAATAATTTGTTAGCAAGCTTGCCATTTATGACAGCAGAACGGGCTGATTATGTGATCAGTTCGTTTTTGCCTATGTTGGAAGCTGCGATTGTATATACGATTCCCCTCGCGGTCATTTCCTTTGTTTGCGGACTATTCATTGCTGTTATTGTGGCGGTAATTTGCACACTTCCGCACCCAAGTTTTCCCACTAAAATTTTACAAGCCATTTGTCGGGTGTATATTTCGATGATTCGTGGTACACCAATGTTAGTGCAAATATTTATTATCTTTTATGGTTTGCCGGAAGTCGGGATTACGCTTGACCCCTTCCCAACAGCCATTATTGCCTTTTCTATTAATATTGGTGCTTATGCCGCAGAAACAGTGAGAGCCTCTGTTTTAGCCATTCCCAAAGGACAGTGGGAAGCCTCTTATGCGATTGGCATGAATTATTCACAAGCCTTTATTCGCACTATTATGCCACAGGCATTACGTATTTCTGTGCCCTCCTTATCTAACACCTTTATCAGTACAGTAAAAGATACCTCCCTTGCCTCGTTGGTTTGGATTGCCGAGTTATTTCGGGTGGCACAAAATATCACGGCTGAAAACTATGAATTTATTCTTATTTACAGTGAAGCAGCCTTGATCTATTGGATTTTTTGTTTTCTCCTGTCTATGGGGCAAATGCGTTTGGAAAAGCACCTATCACGTCATTTATAGGGAATGCTATGTTAAAAGTCACAAATATTCATAAAAATTTCAATGGCCATCAAGTATTAAAGGGCATTGATTTTGACATTAAAAAAGGCGAAGTGGTGGCAATCCTTGGCCCATCAGGTTCAGGCAAGACCACTTTTTTACGCTGTTTAAATTTATTGGAACGGCCGGAACAAGGGAAATTGACATTTACGGACGGTAGCTTAAACATTGATTTCAGCCAAAAAATCACTAGATCGGATGAATTGAAATTACGTCGCCGTTCTTCAATGGTCTTTCAGCAATATAATCTTTTCCCCCACCGAACAGCACTTGAAAATGTGATGGAGGGAATGGTTGTTGTTCAAAAACAAACAAAAGAACAAGCTCGAGAAAAAGCTCTTGTCTTGTTAGACAAGGTGGGACTTAAAGACAAAGCAACATTATTCCCCTCACAACTTTCCGGTGGTCAGCAACAGCGGGTTGGGATTGCACGAGCTCTTGCGGTTGAACCCGATCTTATTTTGTTGGATGAGCCGACTTCTGCACTTGACCCCGAGTTGGTGGGTGAAGTATTACAAGCGCTAAAATTACTGGCACAGGAAGGTTGGACGATGATTATTGTGACGCATGAATTGAATTTTGCCAAAGAGGTGGCAGATCGTGTGATTTTAATGGCAGAAGGCAATATTGTGGAACAAAATAGTGCCGAGTTATTTTTTACTTGCCCTCAGAAAGCGAGAACCAAGCAATTTTTATTACAAGCGAAAATGAGCGTGGATTTAGATTATTATATTTAGAGAAAATCGAGTGGTTTTCAGCTACTATATGGCGTATTATCATTCAAAGTGCGGTCGTTTTTACAGAGGATTTTATGCGTCATATTGAGTCAAATGATTCGGGTTATTGGCTCCTCACACAGGGGAGCCATTTATATTTAATTCATGGTGAATTGCCTTATGGAACAGCCTCATCACTTGGATTTGTCGGTTTAAAGGGAATGATAATAGGCGAGTGGAATGAATCACCACTATGGCTTATTGAAGAACAGAATGATGAACAACGTGAGTATGTGAATTTACGCACTCAGCTTTTTTTGCCGGAAGAAAAATTTTATTTGTTAAGTCGTGGGGTAGAAATTAATCATTTTCTGAAAACCCATCAATTTTGTGGCAAGTGTGGTCATTTGAATCAACAAACGGAAGATGAACTCGCCATGCAATGCAGTCATTGTAGCTATCGCACTTATCCTGTCATTCACCCTTCTATTATTGTCGCAGTACGCCATGATACTCAGATTTTACTTGCTAATCACAAGCGTCATTATCAGCCCAGTGGTGGAATATATACAACACTTGCCGGTTTTGTCGAAGTAGGCGAAACCTTTGAACAAGCGGTTCGCCGTGAAGTGTTTGAGGAAACGGGAATTGAGGTAAATAATATTCGTTATTTTGGTAGTCAACCTTGGGCGTTTCCTAACTCACAAATGGTGGGATTTTTGGCTGATTATGAAGGTGGCGAGATTCAATTACAGGAAACTGAAATTCACGATGCACAATGGTTTTCTTATCATCAACCCTTGCCAGAATTACCACCAACAGGTACTATCGCACGCAAATTAATTCATGCTACGCTTGAGCTTTGTGAAGCAGCAGATAACAATAAAGGAAATTTAAATGTCAGCACTAAAAAATGATCGTTACTTGAAAGCCCTATTGCGCCAACCCGTGGATTGCACGCCGGTGTGGATGATGCGCCAAGCCGGACGTTATTTACCTGAGTATAAAGCTACGCGTGCCCAAGCTGGGGATTTTATGTCTCTCTGTCGTAATGCAGATTTAGCCTGTGAAGTGACCTTGCAACCGCTTCGCCGTTATGATTTAGATGCGGCCATTTTATTCTCTGATATTTTAACTATTCCGGATGCAATGGGCCTAGGATTAAGCTTTGGCGCTGGCGAAGGTCCGAAATTTGCCAGACCGATTGAAAGTAAAAGTGCGGTGGAAAATCTTCCTATTCCCGATCCGGAGCAAGAACTACAATATGTGATGAATGCGGTACGTACCATTCGCCGAGAACTCAAAGGCGAAGTTCCGCTCATCGGCTTTTCCGGTAGCCCGTGGACACTTGCTACTTATATGGTAGAAGGCGGGGGGAGCAAAACCTTCACTAAAATTAAAAAAATGATGTATGCGGAGCCACAAACATTGCATTTATTATTGGATAAATTGGCGGATGCAGTGATTCTTTACCTTAATGCTCAAATTAAAGCCGGAGCGCAATCGGTGATGGTTTTTGATACCTGGGGCGGCGTATTGGGTCATCGTGAATATTTGGATTTTTCTCTCCAATATATGCATAAAATCGTTGCTGGTTTGATTCGTGAAAATGAAAGACAGGCTGTGCCGGTCACACTCTTTACCAAAGGTGGCGGATTATGGCTTGAAGCGATAGCGGATACAGGTTGTGATGCTATCGGTTTAGATTGGACAGTAAACCTCGCAGAAGCAAAAGCCCGTGTCGGACATCAAGTCGCCCTGCAAGGCAATATGGATCCAAGTGTACTTTATGCACCGGCAGAGCGTATCGAACAAGAAGTGCGGTCAATTTTAGCTGATTTTGGCGAAGGAAGTGGCCATGTGTTTAATTTAGGGCATGGTATCCATCAAGATGTGCCGGAAAACGCACCAAAAGTATTTGTGGATGCTGTTCACGATTATTCCAAAGCCTACCATAAATAAGGAACAGTGATGCAAAGATCTCTGCGAAATCCTATTCATAAACGTTTAGAAAACCTTGAAAGTTGGCAACATTTAACCTTTATGGTTGCCTTGTGTGAACGTATGGCTCCAAATTTCAAGTTGTTCTGCAAAATGAATGATCAAGAAAGGGAAGCAAAAATTTATCAAAATATTCTCAACCTTGTTTGGGAATATTTAACGATAAAAGAGGCAAAAATCAATTTTGAAAATCAGCTTGAAAAGCTAGAAAACATTATTCCTGATGTGAACAATTATGACAATTTTGGCGTAGTCGCCGCATTGGACGCAGCAGAGGCACTCGCCGAAATTTTACATGCGATTATTGCGGGTGAAACCTTAGAAAAAGCGATTGAAATTAGCCAAATTTCCTTAGGTACGATCAGGTCATTATTGGAAACAGAAAATAGTCGTGATTTTTCTGAACATGAGCTAAAAGAGAATGAGGATATTCAACGAGAATTGGATATTCAGTGGCAGATTTATCGCTTGTTAAGAGCTTGTGAAAAGCGGGATGTCGCCCTGATTTTGGATCTAAAGAATGAGATTCGGGCTGAATGTATATCCAACATTGGCGTAGAATTTAATCAATAACGTGAGATTTATCACAAATTTTAAAAATCTTACTTTTATTTCCTTAAAACTTAGATTATCCTTTCGCTCAGCTGTTGTTGCCTAGACAGAGTGCTTGGTAGCGCGCTTTATATTAGAGAAACAAATTAAATTAACAAAAGGTACAAGTTATGAACAAAACAGATTTAATTGATGCAATTGCAAGTGCTGCAGAGCTAAATAAAAAACAAGCTAAAGCTGCATTAGAAGCAACCTTAGATGCGATCACTGCAAGCCTTAAAAAAGGTGAGCCGGTACAATTAATCGGTTTCGGTACATTCAAAGTAAACGAGCGCGCTGCACGTACCGGTCGTAATCCACAAACCGGTGCGGAAATTCAAATTGCTGCGTCTAAAGTGCCGGCATTCGTATCCGGTAAAGCATTAAAAGATGCAATTAAATAATTGATATAAGAATGATGATAAACCCTGTTTTTTAACAGGGTTTTTTGTTACCTAAAATAGCTTTACAAAGACATTGCTCTTCTATAAACTTCCGAACCGAAATTTATCTTGCAAAATCCTAATCATCAGCAAATGAAACGAAACAGCCAGCCACGTAATACACAGCAACGCCGACATGCGATCATGCAACTGTTACAACAGCAGGGTGAAGTGGCAGTGGAACAACTGGTTCAGTTGTTTGACACTTCAGAAGTGACTATCCGTAAGGATTTAACCGCGTTGGAAAGTAGTGGTTTTTTACTGCGTAAATATGGCGGGGCAATCCTAATGCCGAAAGAAATAATTGATGAAAGTGAAAATGAGGAACTTTCGAAACGAAAGATAGTCATAGCCAAGGCAGCCGCAGAGCGTATTCGAGATCATAATCGTATTATTGTAGATAGTGGCAGCACCACGGCGGCATTAATTAAGCAACTGAATCGAAAACAAGGCTTGATTGTGATGACAAATTCCCTGTCGGTGGCAACGGAGCTTAGGGGGTTGGAAAATGAACCGACTCTACTGATGACGGGCGGGACTTGGGATACTCGTTCCGAATCATTTCAAGGCAATGTTGCGGAACAGGTGTTACGCTCCTACGATTTCGATCAGCTTTTTATTGGCGCAGACGGTATTGATCTCGAAAGAGGAACAACCACATTTAATGAATTGGTCAGGTTAAGCCAAGTGATGGCAGAAGTTTCACGCGAAGTGATTGTGATGGTGGAATCCCAAAAAATTGGTCGAAAAATGCCAAATCTAGAATTGAATTGGCAGCAAATTAATGTATTGATTACCGACAGTGGGTTGTCGGAACAAGATAAACAAGCAATTTTGGCACAGGGTGTAGAAGTAATCTGCGTTTAAAGTGCGGTCAAAATTATCATTATTTTTCAAAGTAGTTAGTCAAGTAAGGAAAACTTATGTGTGGTATTGTCGGTGCGGTAGCACAACGTGATGTAGCAGAAATTTTAATTAATGGATTACATCGTTTAGAGTATCGTGGTTATGATTCAGCCGGTGTAGCGGTGGTCAATGAACAGTGTGAATTACAACGTGTACGTTGCTTGGGCAAAGTTAAAGCATTGGATGAAGCGGTTGCAGTAAACCCGTTAATCGGCGGCACCGGTATTGCGCATACACGTTGGGCAACGCATGGTGAGCCATCAGAAGCCAATGCCCATCCTCATACTTCAGGCAATTTTGCGGTGGTACATAACGGTATTATCGAAAATCATGAAGAATTACGTGAATTATTAAAATCCCGTGGTTATGTGTTTCTTTCACAAACTGATACGGAAGTGATAGCCCATCTTGTGGAATGGGAAATGCGCAGTTCGGATTCCTTACTTGAAGCGGTACAAAAAGTCGTAAAACAGCTTACCGGTGCTTATGGTATGGTGGTGCTAGATCGCAATCATCCAGAACATTTGGTAGCAGCCCGTTCCGGTAGCCCATTAGTGATTGGTTTAGGAATTGGTGAAAATTTCTTAGCATCAGACCAGTTAGCATTATTGAGCGTAACCCGCCGTTTTATTTTCTTAGAAGAGGGTGATATTGCAGAAATCACCCGCCGTACTGTGGATATTTATGATATGCAGGGTAATAAGATTGAGCGTGAAGTGCATGAATCTAATCTTGAAAATGATGCGGCGGAGAAAGGCAAATTCCGTCACTTTATGCAAAAAGAAATTTTTGAACAACCGACTGCACTGATCAATACGATGGAGGGTCGTATTAATCATAATAACGTGATAGTGGAATCTATTGGCAATGGGGCGAAAGACATTTTAGAGAAAGTTCAGCACATACAAATTGTCGCTTGTGGTACATCTTACAATGCCGGTATGGTGGCACGTTATTGGTTTGAATCACTTGCCGGCGTAAGCTGTGATGTGGAAATTGCCTCTGAATTCCGTTATCGTAAATTCGTTACCCGCCCAAACAGTTTATTGCTCACCCTTTCCCAATCGGGTGAAACAGCGGACACTTTGGCAGCACTGCGTTTAGCGAAAGAAAAGGGCTATATGGCGGCAATGACAATTTGTAACGTAGCAGGTTCTTCTCTTGTGCGCGAATCCGACCTTGCCTTTATGACTCGTGCCGGCGTGGAAATTGGCGTGGCGTCAACAAAAGCTTTCACGACCCAATTAGCGGCAATGCTCATGTTGGTGACCGCAATTGGAAAACTCAATGGCAATATTTCTGATGAAAAAGAGAAAGAAATTGTTAAGGCATTGCATTCCCTTCCGGCAGATATTGAAAAAGGTTTATCATTTGATAAAGATATTGAATTTCTTGCGGAAGATTTTGCTGAAAAACATCATGCGCTATTTTTAGGTCGTGGCGAATATTATCCGATTGCTATGGAAGCCTCTTTGAAATTAAAGGAAATTTCTTATATTCATGCAGAAGCCTATGCCGCCGGGGAATTAAAACACGGTCCATTGGCACTCATTGATGCAGATATGCCGGTGATCGTGGTAGCGCCAACCAATGATTTATTAGAAAAAGTAAAATCTAACATTGAAGAAGTACGTGCTCGTGGGGGGCAATTATATGTCTTTGCGGATAAAGAGGCCGGTTTCACTGAAACGGAAGGGATGAAAATTATCACTATGCCAAAAGTAAACGAAATCATTGCGCCGATTTTTTATACGGTACCAATGCAGTTATTGGCATATCACGTGGCTTTAATCAAGGGGACAGATGTGGATCAGCCACGTAATCTTGCAAAAGCAGTAACCGTTGAATAAAGTGCGGTTGATTTAGCATAATTTTTTTAAAGCACAGTGTTTTGCCCCTGTGCTTTTTATTTGCTTAAAAGAAAAAGATTCTTTAAACTACGCCCCCGGTTTTGAGTCTGGATAGTTTTTGGCTCATCACATAACCCCTCTATCACTTTAAACACTACCTGTGAGTAGTAAAAGGACATCAATATGACAACTAAAGTCAATCAATACGGCTGGAAAGCCCTTATTGGCTCTGCCGTCGGCTATGCAATGGACGGTTTCGATTTACTTATTCTTGGTTTTATGCTCAGCGCGATTTCTGCCGATCTGAGTCTTACGCCTGCTCAGTCAGGATCGCTTGTTACTTGGACGCTAATCGGCGCCGTATTCGGTGGAATCGTATTCGGGGCATTAAGCGATAAATACGGTCGAGTACGTGTCCTGACTTGGACAATCGTATTATTTGCTGTTTTTACCGGTTTATGTGCATTAGCCCAAGGTTACTGGGATTTGCTTATTTACCGTACTATCGCCGGTATCGGTTTGGGCGGTGAGTTTGGCATCGGTATGGCACTTGCGATTGAGGCTTGGCCGGCACGCCATCGTGCTAGAGCCGCCTCTTATGTCGCTTTGGGCTGGCAAGTCGGCGTGTTAGGCGCGGCATTATTAACACCAATATTACTACCCCATATTGGTTGGCGTGGTATGTTTATTCTTGGTATTTTCCCTGCATTTGTGGCGTGGTATTTACGAGCCAGATTACACGAACCTGAAATTTTTACTCAAAAACAGACCGCACTTACCACACAAAAAAGATCAAAATTAGAATCCTTCAAACTATTAGTGAAGGATCAAGCAACCGCCAAAGTAAGCTTAGGCGTGGTCGTGCTCACCTCTGTTCAAAATTTTGGCTACTACGGCATTATGATCTGGATGCCTAATTTCCTTTCCAAACAACTCGGATTTAGTTTAACAAAATCAGGCATTTGGACGGCAGTTACCGTATGTGGCATGATGTTAGGGATTTGGGTTTTTGGTCGCCTTGCCGATAAATTAGGGCGAAAACCAAGTTTCTTATTATTCCAATTCGGTGCGGTTGTCAGCATTATTGCTTATTCTCAACTTACCGATCCTACTGTAATGCTTATTGCCGGTGCGTTTCTAGGGATGTTTGTGAACGGTATGATGGGAGGATATGGTGCCTTAATGGCGGAGGCTTACCCTACGGAAGCACGAGCTACCGCACAAAATGTCCTGTTCAACTTAGGGCGGGCAGTTGGAGGTTTCGGACCGGTTGTTGTGGGTGCGATCGTTTCTACCTACTCATTCAGCCTTGCCATTGCATTCTTAGCGATTATTTATGTGATTGATATGGTTGCCACAGTTTTTCTTATACCGGAATTAAAAGGCAAAGCATTACAATAAAGTGCGGTTGATTTTCGCCTAATTTTTCAAATCCACCTTATACTAATGGGTGGATTTGTATTTAAAATTCATCACATTTTCATGCTAAACTAATGTCAATTTTTTCTAGTAAAGGCATTGTCGTGCAGGCTACCCGTTCCGTTTCTTTACGTATTGCGAAATATCTTTCTCTTATCATTATTGTCGCAGGGGTGATCATTTCCTTGAGTTTGGCAATTATGGCAAGCAATAAATCCGATGCGGAAGCCATTAATGTTTCCGGATCTTTGCGGATGCAAAGTTATCGCCTGTTATATTTGATGGAAAAGCAACCGGACACGGTTGAAAAAAATCTGAGTTTTTATGAAAAAAGTCTCCGAGCGCCAAGTTTGGTTGATATTCAACATCAGCTTTTCACCCCTGATGGCGTCAAACAGTCCTATCAAACTATTCTTAAACGTTGGGCCGAAATGGAAAATTTTGCCCGCCAAAGCGATATTCAGCAATACAGCCTGAATCTGACGGATTATGTGAGTGAAGTAGATTATTTTGTGTTTGAATTGCAACGTTTTAGTGAACAAAAATGGTTTTTTGCCTTATCTGTCTTGTGTTTTTCCATGTTACTGATTGTAGGCATGGTATCTTATGTGATTTGGTTTACCCGACGTGAAGTGGTAAAACCCTTAAAGTTACTGACAAGGGCGAGTATGCAAGTACAAATGCGCCAGTTTAACCATATTCCATTGCATACAGAAAATGATAATGAGCTTGGTACTTTATCTCGAGTGTTTACGCAGATGTCAACAGAATTGGGTAAACTCTACTCGAGACTTGAAGATGCCGTAAACGAGCAAACCCAAAAATTGCGCCAAAGTAACCGCTCTTTAATGACGCTTTATCATAGTTCTCAATTACTTACGGTCAATTCAATTAATGAGACAACGCTTAGTCAGTTGTTGAATCACATATGTGTTAGTGAACATTTGCGCTATATTGAATTGGAAGTGTTGGGGGCAGAACATTGGGATATCCTTTTTGGTGAAAAACAGGCAGATCAAAGTTTACAAGTCGTTGAATTAAAAGTTGAAAATGAAACCTTAGGCGTGCTTTCTTGGCAAGCAGGGTTACCTTGCCCTGATCCTCGTATGATGCAAAATTTAGCTCAGATGCTAGCACGTGCACTTTTCTTTCACAAGAGCCAAAGACAACAAGAGCATCTTTTATTAATGGAAGAACGGTCAATTATCGCACGAGAATTACATGATTCTTTGGCTCAGGTATTATCGTTTTTACAAATCCAACTGACCTTATTGAAACATAATTTACAGAAAGAAGGTGAGCTTGCCAAACAGAAAAGTCTAACGATTATTGAGGATTTTGAACAAGCCCTTTCCAGTGGTTATGCTCAGTTACGTGAATTATTGGCGACATTCCGATTAACGGTACAAGAGGCGAACCTACAACTAGCATTAGAGCAAGTGATTGATTCCTTACGTCCACAAACATCAATGAAGATGACCGTTAGTAGTGAATTACCCTCACAAAGTTTAAATCCGCAACAACTTGTTCATTTATTGCAAATTGTAAGGGAAGCCACGCTGAATGCGATTAAACATTCAAAGGGGCAATTCATTGAAATTAGAGCTTATACGAATACCGAGGGTGAATATGAAATACTGATTCAAGACGATGGTATTGGTATTCCAAGCTTAGATGAACCAACGGGGCACTACGGTTTAAATATTATGGCGGAGCGGAGTCGCCAGCTTAATGCTGAATTAACCATTAATCACCGTCAACAAGGCGGTACGCAAGTCAAAATTACCTTGCCACAGACATTATCTTAAGGAAATACAATGCAAAGTTTACAACCATTTCATACTTTTCATATTCCGGTTGAGGCACATAAGATTATTGAAGTAAAAGCGCTCGAGGATCTAAAACAAACTTGGGCTGAAGCTCTTGCTCAAAATTTACCGATACTTTTTCTTGGCCAAGGTAGCAATATGCTATTTTTAGAAAATTTTAAGGGAGTGGTAATCATTAACCATTTGCTCGGCATTAGCTATAAGCAAGATGATGATTTCCATTATCTTCACGTTAATGCCGGTGAGAATTGGCATAATTTAGTGAAATGGTCTCTTGAACAAGGGATTTATGGTTTAGAGAATCTTGCTTTGATCCCGGGCTGTGCCGGTTCCGCACCGATTCAAAATATTGGGGCTTATGGTGTGGAATTTAAAGACTTCTGCAATTATGTAGAGGTGCTAAATTTGAATACCAATGAATTATGCCGTTTAAGTGCGGAAGATTGTGCATTTGGTTATCGTGAAAGTGTTTTTAAACATCATTATCAAACGGGGTATGTTATTACAGCGGTGGGATTAAAAGTTGCAAAAAATTGGCAACCTGTGTTGAAATACGGCTCACTTGTTAATTTTGATCCTAAAACAGTCACAGCAAAACAAATTTTTGATGAAGTTTGTCGGATTCGTCAAAATAAGTTACCGAATCCAAATGAATTGGGTAATGCCGGTAGTTTTTTTAAGAACCCAGTGGTGACTGCTGAACAGTTCGCTGAAATTCAAAAACAGGCTGAAAATGTACCGCACTTTCCACAAGCCGATGGTTCGGTCAAATTAGCTGCAGGTTGGTTAATAGATCAATGTCATCTCAAAGGTTTCCAAATTGGTGGGGCAGCGGTTCATGAAAAGCAGGCGCTGGTTTTGATTAATAAAGGGAATGCTACGGGAAAAGATGTTGTGAAATTAGCTCATTATGTGCGTAAAACCGTCGCGGAGAAATTCGGTGTATTTTTACAACCTGAAGTACGGTTTATAGGGAAAGATGGTGAAGTGGATAGTGAAAAAGCGATTTCTTAACTAGAAAAACTCACTCAAACATAATGGCATAAAGGTAGAAGAATCTTATAAATATAAAGGACAATAAAATGACTTTTAACGAAATTTTGAATGGACTTCCAACGATTGAGCATCTATCGGGATTAAATGTGAAACAGGGAGATGAGGTCGTTCATCATATTCCTGCAATACCGGGTAAACTTGGCTCGCTACGTCTCTATTATGGGCTTGCAGAGAAATTTAATGGAAAATTAGACCGCACTTCCGCACAGCAAGGTATAGAATGGTTTGCTGAACACGTTGAAGATGCTAGACAGAATCCGGGTAAACATCCGAACATTGATTTACTTTTCAATGTTATTGAGAAAGAGTTAGTACTACATCTTGAAGCATTAAAGAATTAATCAAAAATTTGAACTTTTGATTGGTAAAACCTGTCTTACCATACAAATTAGTTCAATAAAACCTTTTATTGTGCTATAACTAAAGGCATTAATTGGCAGATGCCAACGAAAAGAAGGAAAAGATGGATAAAGAAACACAAATGATGTTGGTTCCTCAGGGCAGTATTGAAGGCTATATTCGTGCAGCAAATGAATATCCAATGTTGACTGCTGAGGAAGAAAAAGAATTAGCAGAACGTTTGTATTATAACGGTGATATTGAGGCCGCTAAAAAATTAGTATTGTCCCATCTTCGTTTTGTTATTCACGTAGCACGTGGTTATTCCGGCTATGGTTTACCTCAAGCGGATTTGATCCAAGAGGGCAATATTGGCTTAATGAAGGCGGTTAAACGTTTTAATCCGGAAGTAGGCGTACGCTTAGTTTCATTTGCCGTACATTGGATTAAAGCTGAGATTCACGAGTATGTCTTACGAAACTGGCGCATCGTGAAAGTGGCAACGACAAAGGCACAGCGTAAATTATTTTTTAATTTACGTAAAACAAAACAGCGCTTAGGTTGGTTCAATGACAATGAAGTCGATATGGTCGCAAATGAACTAGGCGTATCTAAAGAAGATGTGATTGAAATGGAATCACGTATGACAGGTGCAGATGTGGGCTTTGACTTACCCGCAGATGATAGTGATTCAGAAACTTATTCACCATCGCTTTATTTAGAAGATAAAAGTTCTAATTTTGCAGCTGAACTTGAAAATGAAAATTTTGAAAGCCAAGCTGTAGAGCAGTTAAGCGTTGCATTGAAGAGCCTTGATGCTCGTAGTCAGGATATTATTAAAACCCGCTGGTTAGATGATGATAAAGCAACCTTACATGATTTAGCGGCAAAATATAATGTTTCTGCAGAGCGTATTCGACAACTAGAATCTAATGCATTGAAAAAACTGAAAAGTGCGGTCAGTTTTTAGGGATTTTTTAAAGTGTAAAACCTGCTGAGTAGCAGGTTTTATTTTTTCTTAAATTTTGACCACACTTTGTCTTCTTGCCCACGCCATAAACGTTGGATATTATCATGATGGCGATAAATTAATAAACAGCTTACTAATGCAACAGGAAAAGTAAATTCAGGTTTAAACCACCATACATAAAAAGGTGCGAGTAATGCGGTAATCACTGCACTTAAAGAAGAATAACCACTCACCAAGAAGATAATAAGCCAAGTACTAAAAATAGATCCGGCTACCGCCCATGCAATTGGCGCAATCGCACCGAATGCTGTAGCAACGCCTTTTCCTCCCCTAAATTGGAAAAAAATGGGAAAAATATGCCCTAAGCAAGTACCTAATGCCACCATTCCTAATTCAAATTGTGTAAGTCCAAGGTAATATCCGACCCAAACAGGAAACATTCCCTTTAAAATATCAAAAATCAGTACCCACAATGCTCCCCATCCGCCTCCAATGCGAAGTACGTTCGTCGCCCCGGGATTATGAGAACCATGCTGACGAGGATCGGGTAATCCCATCATTTTACAAATTAAGATAGCACTGGAAATTGAGCCTAAAAGATAGGCAAAAATCATATAAAGAATAGCAAATAGGCTCATTTTTTACCTCAGAACGATAAAATTGATTCGATATTCTACCTAAACTTGATAGCATACGCCTACAATAATTTTGAAGGAATCTAACCATGGATAAAGTTTTTATTGAAGAACTAACGGTATTTGCTCAAATTGGCGTTTATGATTGGGAGCAACAAATTAAGCAAAAGCTGATTTTTGATCTTGAAATGGCATGGGATTGCCGAAAAGCAGCAGAAACCGATGATGTACAACATTGCCTAAATTATGCGGAAGTGAGCCAATTTATCCTAGATTATGTACAGTCAAAACCTTTCTTATTGATTGAGAGAGTCGCTTATGAGGTGGCTGACCAGTTACTACAGCGTTTTGGCATTTTATGGCTACGATTAAAGATAAGCAAGCCTCAAGCGGTCGTTCAAGCCCACCGTGTTGGGATTATTGTTGAGAAAGAGGCTGTAAGTGCTAGTGAAAAGTGATCCTAAATGTAAGCATTTGTGTTCACCTCAGAATAATAATATTGTAAAAAGGGTAGTCACTACTTATTTAGCCAAAGTGGCAGAGCCACCGTCACGGCTAAGCCGCCGAGTTCACTTTTTTCAGCCCAAACTTTTCCTTGGTGTTCTTTAACTGTGTTTAAAACAATTGATAGACCTAATCCGGTGCCGCCGGTTGCACGTGTACGGGCTTCATCAACACGATAAAATGGGTCGAAGATTTTTTCAAATTCATCGGGATGTACACCGGATCCGTTATCATCGATGCGGATCCTGAGAAATTCTTCTTCTTCTTCTTCTTCTTCTTCTTCTTGGATAAAAATATTAATTTTGATCTTATCCTTTGTATATTTCAACGCATTTCTAACAATATTTTCGACCGCACTTTGCAATAAACTAATATTGCCGTTGAGGAAGACTTGTTTACCATCGTCTGGCAAACTGATATGTTGTTCAAACTTAATTTTTTTCTGAGTTGCTTCAAAGAGGGCATCCCGTATCACGTTGTTCCAAATATTTTCTGCAGGGAAAACATCTCGCTCAATGTGTGTATTCATTTTTTGACGGGAGATGAGTAATAATTCATTGATCATTTTATCCATTTGTTCAATTTCTTTTTCAATTCGTTTCACCGCAAGGCTATCACCCATTTGATGGCGAATAAGAGCTGTCGCTAATTGTAATCGGGTAAGCGGTGTTTTGAGTTCATGGGAAATAGAAGAAAGTAAGTTTTGATGATTTGAAATCAAATGATTGATCGATTTTGCCATTCGATTGAAACTTTGTCCTACTTGGCGAAGCTCTAGTGGTCCTTGTTTGGTTAATTGTGGGTCAACCTCAAAATTCCCGAGTGCAATAGAATTAGCGGCTTTTTGTAAATGTGAGATTGGTTTTACAATAGTATAGGTAAACCACCATAACAATGGGCTGGTAATGAAGACAGTGAGTAATAAAAGAATAATAGGGTGAGCAATCATATATACTAATATCTCTTGATATGGATTTATACAAGAGATAAACAAAAGTGAAAAGGGCTCATTAAGGTCATCTAAGTAAATTTGAAAAGGACCTGCAATCTGAATATCTTTAAACGTTTTTTTCATTGGGTGAGAAAATTCACTGACATTATCAATGAAGCGATAAATGTAGTCTTTTTCACCGCTAAATGCACCGCGGATTTCTTTTGTGTTAGGGTTGAATAGGACAGGATGTGCATTATCCGATTTATCAATGGGTAGCACAGGAACTTCAGACATCAGTGATTTAATTTTATTGCTACGAATTGATTCTTCAATTTTCTTTTGGTAGTAAGTAATTTCACTTTCCTTTAATGGAGAGTAAAGACTATTATCAAAATAGGGTAGCGCCACCACAAGCATCATCATTGCAAAGAAGCCGAGCCAAAATATGGTAAATGTTCGGATAGTGAGCTGATTTAGACTAAATTTATTTTGATATTGCATTGTTATTATTCTCGGATGAGGAGATATCCACGACCTCGTAAGGTTTTAAACCAAGGTAACCGATTTTCTCTTGGCGGTAATTTTTTGCGTAAATTTGACATGTGCATATCAATGGAGCGGTCAAAGGGGCTAAGCGGTTTACCTAATACATGCATACTAAGTGTTTCACGTGTAATAGGTTCGCCTTTAGAGAGAATAAGTGCTTCAAGCAGGGAATATTCTGAGGCTGTAAGGAAAAGCTCTTGTGTTTTGTAGAATGTCTGTTGGTGTACGGTGTGAAGCCTTAGTTCATCAAAATAGAGCCAATTGTCATCCTCTTTCTGTGCTGCGGTATTTTCAGCCGGCTCCGGATAATTACCTTCGCTTCTGCGTAAAATCGCTTTGATTCGAGCAACTAATTCGCGATCGTTAAACGGTTTAGGGAGATAGTCATCGGCTCCGAGTTCTAAGCCAAGTACTTTGTCAATGTCTTCTCCTCGAGCGGTGAGCATCATGACCGGAATATTGGATTGTTGGCGGATTTGCTTGAGCGTTTCAATACCGTTGAGTACAGGCATCATGACATCTAACAAAACGAGTGAGTAGCCTTGTTTGAGCTTATCAAGTGCTTCTTGTCCGTTATTGGCAATATCTACGCAAAAGCCCGACAACGAGAGTACTTCCGAAAGTAAGTGAGTGAGTTCGGTATCATCATCAACTAATAAAATCTTGGACATTATTTAGCCTCTTGAGATTATTCTTAATAAATCGGAAAGGAAAGTGCCTGCAGAGCAGGCGACAAAGGGATTACCAAAATTTCCACCAAGATTTTTTAGTTGTGTCACCCCTACGTTCAATAATCGTGTTATTTTCGTTTTGTGAAGCCACTTCCGGCAATGGTTTGTCGAGATTGGTTTCAGTGACTATACCTCGCTGGTCAAATTTCACTTTGAAAGTATATTGTTCCGGTGATTGGTAGGCTCGTTGTTGTAAGAATACATAATACCAAGTGGAATTGCTATAAGGATCAATTAAAACAGGGGTACCAAGCAAGTATTGGACTTGCTGAACGTTCATTCCTTGTTTGATTTGTGCGACATTAGAGGCTTCTAAATAGTTGCCTTGTGGCACATCAATACGATAAACCACTTTTTCAACGGTGGAACAGGCTGAAAGGCTTAATGCCAACACAGCTACGCTAAAAAGAGTTTTGAATTGCATTTTCTTTACCTTAATTTTTGCAAATTTAATCAAATAATACCCAAAGTTAATAAGCTTGCCAAACTAATTCTCTGATTTGAGGGATTTCTGTAATTGGTCTTTCAAATTAGGTGGTAAGCCTTTAATTGTGAGCTCATCAGCCATTGGATCCCAGTGAACACGAGTGTTGAGTAAATCCGCATCAAAACTTAATGTGACACCTTTACCGGAACCGGAAAATTTTGTGAGTGATTTTAATGTGGAACGCACGGGTGGGATATTTTCTTCCAACCCGTAATCTTGTGTTTCAGCAAAGGAAATAAAAGATTGTTCGTTTAGAGTTGGTAAGTTTGCAGAAAGTTCCGTTAATTCAATTTCTTCCCCCCCGGCAAGTTGTCCTTTGCAATACTCAAAAACTTGTTTTTTTATAGCTTGGGTCTGTATGTTGTTGAGTTCGCCTTGTTGGCAATAATCGCTGACGGCTTGTAACAAGCATTGATTTTGAAGTTGTGGATTTAACCCTTCTTCCGCACCTAAAAAATCCATAAAGAAATCACTGATTTTTCGTCCTACGCGACCTTTAATAAAAGTTAAATAGCGGTTGGAATTAGCATTCACCTGTAAATCCGTCAAATTCACCCGTGCTGCAATATCAAATTGTGTGATGTCGAGATATTCTGTTCGGCGAATGTCTAAATGTTCATCGACCAACATGCTGTGACGGCTATCCAACAATGCAATAAATAAGTAATCGGTAGCTAAGAAATTATATTGGCACAAAATCAGCGTACCGCTGTCAGCAAAATTATATTTGCTTAATTCATCGGCTAAGAGTTTCGTTGCATATTGGCTAAAGCCTAAAAATTCGATTTCCTGTTCCAGTAAACGGTTCAAATGTTGTGCAAATACCGAATTTTCTTGGAATATCCCAAACGCTTTGGCTTTATTTTGATAACCTTGGTGGAGCTGTAACATCATTTGTTCCGCTTCAGGTGTAACCATCAGCAATTCATCACGTAGAATGCTTTCCATTTTTGGATTTTCATCGTCAATTTGTTTGACTAATTGGTGCAGTACAATTTGATTTACAGTAATGCTCATTCTCATTCCCTCTTTTAAAAAACAAGGCAAATTATAACCGCACTTTTTCAGCAAGAAAAAAGAAATTGTTTAGGATCTCATAAATAATCAGGTATGATAGAGCAACTTTTTTCTTTATTTATTTTTTAACGAAATGGCTCAACATTCTAAGTATTCTGATGCGCAATTAAGCGCCATTGTCAATGATATGATTGCCGTATTAGAAAAGCATAAAGCACCGGTTGATTTATCTCTAATCGCATTAGGTAACATGGTCAGTAATTTACTTACCAGCAGTGTACCGCAAACTCAGCGTGAAGCCTTGGCGCAAGCTTTCTCCCATTCTTTAATTCACGCAGTAAAAACGCACTAAAATATGATGTGGTTTAAAAAAGGCACATTTAGTGGAAAACAATACCGTGATGAGACCTCACAAAAAATTTCGTGGGGACATTGGTTTGCCTTTTTTAATATTATTATCGCAATTCTTGTGGGGGCACGTTATGCTTTCCTGATTGATTGGCCCGATACACTTGGCGGAAAACTTTACTTTTTTGTCAGCTTGTTTGGGCATTTCAGCTTTAGTGTTTTTGCCATTTATTTGTTAGTGATTTTTCCGCTAAGTTTTATTGTGAAAAATCACCGCACTTTTCGCGGCTTAACCGTAATTCTATCCACTATCTGTACAACATTATTGCTCTTTGATACGGAAGTATTCCACCGATTTAATTTACATTTGTCGTCGGTGGTATGGAAACTATTAGTCAATCCGGAAAATGGTGAAATGTCTCGTGATTGGCAAATTTTCTTTGCACCAATGCCGATTATTCTCTTGGTGCAAATGCTGTTTTCCCGTTGGAGCTGGGAAAAACTTCGTAGTTTGGAACGCCAAAAATGGTTAAAAACGGTGGGGATTTTCTTCACTTTAACCTTTATTGCAACCCATCTTATTTATGCCTGGGCAGATGCGTATTTGTATCGCCCTATCACGATGCAACGTTCAAACTTCCCTCTTTCTTATCCAATGACCGCCCGTTCGTTCTTAGAGAGACACGGCTGGCTGGATGGGGAACAATATACACAAAAATTAGATCAGGAAGGGCGCTTAGATGCGTTGAAAATTGGTTATCCTAAAAATACGCTCAGTTTTGCATCAATGGTATCGAAACCGAATATTTTATTCATTACGATCTCAGGTTTGCGTTATGATGCGATTTCTAATGAAAAAATGCCCAAATTGGCGGAGTTTGCCACCAGTTCGACCCAATTTATCAATCATTATAGTAGTGGTAATACGAATAATGCGGGATTGGTTGGGCTGTTCTATGGATTAAACGCCACTTATATGGACAGCATTTTAAGTAATCATACGCCATCAGTGTTGATTGAAAAATTACGTGCGGAGAAATATCAATTTGGTTTGTTCTCCGCAACTCATTTTAAAGAGAGTCTTTTCCGCCAAGCATTATTCCGGGGAATGAAATTACCTCAAGGTAAATTGGGTAATGAAAGTGCGGTCAAAAATTTCAACGAATTTATTACGGCGAGAAAAACGAATGAAGCTTGGTTTGCTTACCTTGATCTTGAACTGAAAGCTAAAAATCAAATGGACTATGAAAGCGCTTTAGTACAAATCGATCAGCAACTTGAAAGTGTATTAACGAAGACACCGTTAGATAATACGATGGTCATTATCACCGCTGAGCATGGTTGGACGTTTAATGAAATGAGTGAAAAAGATCGGTTCAATTATTTTGGTCGAGATGAAGTTCAAGTGCCGTTGTTGATTTATTGGAAGGATTTACCGGTGGGGAGTGAAAAAGGGTTGACAAGCCATACAGATTTGCTCCCTGCATTGATGAAAAATGTGTTTAATGTTGAGAATCCTTTCAATGATTATTCACAAGGTCATAATTTGTTTGAGCGTAATGGTGATGATTGGGTGCTAGTATCTAATTATCGTTGGAATGTCTTGGTTCAGCCCGATGGCACGCAATATCACATTGATCGTAAAGGAAATTACAAAAAATTTGACCGCACTTATCAAGAGCTGTCTTCCGAACGCCCACCGTTAGGTTTGTTCTTGGAAATGTTTAAACGGGAAAATTCATTTTTTGAGAAATAATGAATAGCTTTTTGATATTTTACCCTTTATACTTGCGCCCCAGTTTAAGACTGAAAAGATGTTATTAATGAAAATCCGTGAGTTTTTCATAACATTATTACAATGCTTCTCGCCACGTTTGTCGTGCCTTTCAATTAATACGCTTCTCGTCTTTTTATCCTCATTCTTTTTATGGAGTTTGTATGAAAAGCCATGTTCGTAGTTTTAAAACTTATATCCGTGATGAAATCATTAAAAAAGGGGGCTGGGTCAATGCTCACGCTCACGCAGACCGCGCCTTTACGATGACACCGGAGAAAATCGGGATTTATCACAGCAGTAATTTGCAACAAAAATGGGATTTGGTCGATGAGGTAAAACGAACCTCTAGTGTGGATGACTATTATGCACGTTTCTGCCAATCCATTGAATTAATGATTTCGCAAGGGGTGACGGCATTCGGTACTTTTGTTGATATTGACCCGATTTGTGAGGATCGTGCGATTATCGCTGCTCATAAAGCCCGTGAAGTGTATAAACACGATATTATTCTTAAATTTGCGAATCAAACCTTAAAAGGCGTGATTGAACCGACGGCACGGAAATGGTTTGACATTGGTTCGGAAATGGTGGATATGATTGGCGGTCTTCCTTATCGTGATGAATTGGATTATGGGCGGGGTCTTGAAGCGATGGATATTTTACTCGATAAAGCCAAATCGCTCGGTATTATGTGTCATGTGCATGTGGATCAATTCAATAATCCAAGTGAAAAAGAAACGGAACAACTTTGCGATAAAACCATCGAACATGGAATGGAAGGACGGGTTGTGGGGATTCACGGCATTTCAATCGGCTCTCATTCAAAAGAATATCGCTATAAACTTTACGAAAAAATGCGTAAGGCAAAAATGATGATGATCGCCTGTCCAATGGCGTGGATTGATAGTAATCGTAAAGAAGATTTGATGCCATTTCATAATGCCTTAACCCCTGCAGATGAAATGATCCCTGAAGGGATTACTGTGGCGCTGGGAACGGATAATATTTGTGATTATATGGTGCCACTTTGTGAAGGTGATTTATGGCAGGAATTAAGTTTACTTGCGGCGGGTTGTCGTTTTCCACATTTGGACGCAATGGTGGATATTGCAAGTATTAATGGACGGAAAGTATTGGGGTTAGATCCGATTTAATTAATACTTTGTATAGCGCGATCATAAATGAAAACTTATGGTCGCTTTTTATCTTGTCAGAAAAAGCAAAAACGAGAAAAGGCATTTGAATAGTGAGAATTGGTGGGCGATACCGGTCTCGAACCAGTGACCCCCTCCTTGTAAGGGAGGTGCTCTCCCAACTGAGCTAATCGCCCGATAATATTAAGACTTGTGCCTTATATTTCGGTTTATTTAAACACTTGATTAAGTGGTGGGCGATACCGGTCTCGAACCAGTGACCCCCTCCTTGTAAGGGAGGTGCTCTCCCAACTGAGCTAATCGCCCACTTAAGATAGCGTTTAAATAAAAGGGAAGTTTGAGCGGAGAAGATACTTAAATTGAATTAAGTGGTGGGCGATACCGGTCTCGAACCAGTGACCCCCTCCTTGTAAGGGAGGTGCTCTCCCAACTGAGCTAATCGCCCGCTTGGTCAAACTCTACAACATTAAGATACTTTGGAAAAAGTGGTGGGCGATACCGGTCTCGAACCAGTGACCCCCTCCTTGTAAGGGAGGTGCTCTCCCAACTGAGCTAATCGCCCTTAACGTTGTGGCTTGGCATTATAGGGATAATGCATTTTCAGTCAATCATTTTTTATAAAATTTAACTTAATTGTCGTAAAAATAAACATAAAAATAGCTTTTTTATTCAGAACTGTGTCTAGTCGTAGTAGAATAGCGACTAATTTTTTATTGAATATAGGTTAGAAAATGAAATTAGATGCCCCTTTTGATTTAGATCCAAATGTAAAAGTACGCACACGTTTTGCTCCAAGCCCGACGGGCTATTTGCACGTAGGCGGTGCGCGTACCGCACTTTATTCTTGGCTATTTGCAAAACATAACCAAGGTGAATTTGTATTACGCATTGAAGATACGGATTTAGAGCGTTCAACACCGGAAGCAACCGCGGCGATTTTGGAAGGAATGGAATGGCTTAACCTTACTTGGGAACATGGTCCTTATTATCAAACCAAACGTTTTGATCGTTATAATCAAGTGATTGATGAAATGCTTGAACAAGGCTTGGCTTATCGTTGTTATTGTTCTAAAGAACGTTTGGAAGAGTTGCGTCATACGCAAGAACAAAATAAAGAAAAACCGCGTTATGATCGTCATTGTTTGCATGATCACGGTCATTCACCTGATGAGCCTCATGTTGTACGTTTTAAAAATCCAACAGAAGGGGCGGTTATATTTGATGATGCAGTGCGTGGGCGTATTGAAATCAGCAACAGCGAATTAGATGACTTAATTATTCGCCGAACTGATGGTTCTCCGACCTACAATTTCTGTGTGGTGGTGGATGATTGGGATATGGGCATTACTCATGTTGTGCGTGGTGAAGATCATATTAATAATACGCCACGTCAAATTAATATCTTAAAAGCCCTTGGGGCACCGATTCCGGTGTATGCCCACGTTTCTATGATCAACGGTGATGACGGTCAAAAACTTTCTAAACGTCATGGTGCAGTCAGTGTGATGCAATATCGTGATGAAGGGTATTTACCGGAAGCGTTAGTCAACTATCTTGTGCGTTTAGGTTGGGGACATGGCGATCAAGAGATTTTTAGTCGCGAAGAGATGATCAAATATTTTGAATTGGATCATGTGAGTAAGTCTGCCAGTGCATTCAATACTGATAAACTTTTGTGGTTAAACCATCATTATATTCGTGAATTAGCACCGGAATATGTCGCAAAACATCTCGAATGGCAATATCGGGATCTCGGCATTGATACAACCAATGGGCCTGCTTTAGCGGAAATTGTCAAAATGTTAGCTGATCGTTGTAAAACGCTACGGGAAATGGCACTTGCCAGTCGTTATTTCTTTGAAGAGTTTGAGACTTTTGATGAAGCTGCAGCGAAAAAACATTTCAAATCGGGGGCCGTTGAAGCACTAGAAAAAGTAAAAGAAAAATTGACCGCACTTTCTACTTGGGATTTACATTCTACCCATGAAGCGATTGAACAAAGTGCTGCGGAGCTTGAAGTGGGAATGGGGAAAGTAGGAATGCCGTTACGTGTGGCTGTGACAGGTTCCGGACAGTCACCCTCAATGGATGTGACTTTAGTGGGAATTGGTCGTGAACGTGTGCTTGCTCGGATTCAACGTGCGATTGATTTTATTCAAGCTCAAAATGCTTAATATTTAATCGTCTGATTTTTTCGAGACAATTTCATATTGACAGCGATAGCGGTAAAATTTAAGATACCGCCATCTTTTGGGGATATAGCTCAGTTGGGAGAGCGCTTGAATGGCATTCAAGAGGTCGTCGGTTCGATCCCGATTATCTCCACCAAATCAATAAAGCAAGGTAAATCACCTTGCTTTTTTTTCGTTTAAAATAAAGCATTTCAGGGCATTTTATCGTTTATTTTGATTCATTCTGAGTTATGTTGACCGTAATTTTTAGTAACACGTTTAGTAACATTATGATAAAGTAACACGAAATCTTGTTACTAAAAGGGGATTTTATGGCACGTGTTACCAAGCCTTTAACTAATACAGAGGTTGAAAGGGCAAGACCGAAAGAGAAAGAATATAACCTTGTAGATGGGCAAGGATTGAGCCTACGTGTTAAAACCACAGGGGCGAAAACGTGGATCTTTAATTACTATCACCCCACCACCAAAAAAAGAACAAATTTCACCATAGGCAACTACCCTGAAATCACCATTGCACAGGCACGGCAACAGCGAGAAGAATGGCGGGCTTTACTTGCACAAGGGATAGACCCACAAACGCATAAAGCACGCCTAGAGCGTGAACAAGAGCTTGCTGAAGCCAATACATTTTTAGCCGTTGCGGAAAAATGGCGGGCAAAGAAACAGGGCGAGATAGCTGATAAGACCCTTGCGAAATATTGGAGTAGTTTACGCCTTCATATATTCCCTTTTATTGGATCATACCCAATAGCCGAAATAGTCCCCACACTTGCCCTTATTCCATTACAAAGGGTTGAACAGCGTAATAAGACTGATATGGCAAACCGCCTAGCGGGCTATATCAACGAAATATTAAATTTTGCCGTGAATGGCGGGCTTATTCCGTTTAATCCTTGCTTGAAGATGAATAAAACCCTTAAACAGCACAAAAAAGAGAATAATCCGCACATAAATAGCGAAGAATTACCGGCATTTATGGATGCGTTAGCAAATGCCAAAATACAACCGCAAACCCGCTTTCTTGTTCAATTCCAAATGCTCACAATGACCCGCCCGAATGAAGCGAGCGGGGCACAATGGTCGGAAATTGATTTAGCCAAGAAATTATGGACAATACCGGCAGAGAGAATGAAAGCCCGTGAAGTGCATATTATTCCATTATCAAGCCAAGCCATTAAGATATTAGAGGAACTAGAGCCGATTACCGGGCGTTTTAAGTATATATTCCCGAAACGGGGCAACAACCACGAGCCAATGAACTCTTCAAGCGCAAATATGGCAATTAAACGCCTAGGATATGCCGGAAAGCAGACCGCCCACGGTTTAAGAGGGTTGGCCCGTACGCATTTAGCCGACACGAATGTGATTTATGAACACGCCGAAGCCTGTTTAGCTCATCGAACAGGGAGCAATGTCAGCCAATCCTACAACCACGCCACCTATATGAAGCAACGAAAGAAAATTATGCAAGATTGGGGCGACTATGTCGAACAATGTGCACAAGACACGGATTTATTCAAATAATCACCAATCATCATCACACCACAGGGCGAACAATCGCCCTATTTTTTCGTCCGCAGTTTTCCTTTCTCTATTTTCGTTTTAAAAGTTTTGAGATTTTTTTTCACTTTATCACTTATCTATTATTTTTTCTTTTTAAAATATTGAAATAAAAAGAAAAATAAAGAAGTGATAAAAATGAGAAAGAAAAGTGATTAAGTGAAAAAAATCCCGATTTAAGTGGGAAATGGAAAAAAGGGGTTTTGTTCCGTTTAAAGTGGGATTTTGGGAGCTGATGTAAAGATATGGTGATAAATGTAAAAAATATTATTGGCAGCTTGCCTAAAAAATAAGCAATCAGAATTTTTTTTCGTAAAAGTTAGTTTCTTTCAAGACTTCAAAAATTTAAAGAATTTTGAATTTCAAAAATTAAAATGGCGTTTAAATGCCGTTTAAGGAAATTTAAAGAATTTCTAAGTTTAAAAAAAAGTGACGTGAAATAGGGTGAAAATAGTCACTTTTTAACCCTCAAAAAAACACGTTCTCAACCAGTTTAACGAAATTTAACGAATTTTAAGTTTTTTTAAGCCATTTAAACGCATTTCTCACTTTTTGCGATTAAAGTCCGAATTAAGTGGGAAAAACCACTAAAAATGGGAAATTCGTGCATTTTAGCGACTATTGACAGCACGTTAGCGACAGATTAGGCTAATTGGCGCATATTGCACCACGTTAATTTAATCTAACCGAGAGGAGAGAAGAAATGAACACACAAACCAACGACAAGCATTACACCGTGCGCGAAATGGGCGAGCTTTTTGGCGTATCAAGAAGCAAATTAGACCGATTAGCCCGAGAGGGAAAAATCAAGAAAACGAAATTTGGCGCAACCACGCTTTACAAAGCGACAGAAGTCCAACGTTATTTAGCGAGTATCAACCAATGAAGACACAAAAACAGGTGGGGCTTTTCAGTGCGCCAACACCAAAAAGCCCCTTATCATCATTTAGCCAAGCGAGCAAAACAATGACTGATTCACATTCTAACAAAATATTTTCTTTTTTTGCCAAAAAGGCTTTACAAAGTGCGGTCAATTTTGGCATTATTCCTACGCAGTCGCAGAAAACGACCGCCGAGCCTCGAAACTCGAACTATCTATCACTGGCGCATAGCACGCCGAAAGCGTGTTTTTTTATGCGTGGTTTACACACACCTAAAGAACGCCTAGCGCGTCTATCTATGGTAGCGTGTAGCGGGAAAGGTTTCGCCCTTTGCTGTGTTCCAGTGATCGCAGTTTTCGAGCCCGTTACACGTTACCGCCAAAAAGCCTCGAAACTTAAAGCGGTAACTCTTGAAAAACGATTCACTGGAGTTACGCAAATGTATCAATTCATTTTTGCGGCAATACGTCGCACCGACTTAACCAATCATATTCAAAAAATCCGCATTAATGCCGACAGCGAATTACAAGCCCGTGCTGTTTTAGCCCGTGAATTTGTGCTTGTCCTTGCCGGCAAAATCAATCTTAAAAATGACCGCACTTTTTCGGAGGTGGTTTATGCTTGATACCCTACACCAAGCCATAGATGAATACATCGACAACCACCGCAATGATTTAGCAGAAATGCAAAATTTGAAGAAACAAAGCAGTGCACATATTTCTGACGGCATTATTGCCTTAAGAGTATTTGCTAAATCATTAGAGGATTTTGGGTTATCTTTAGATGCAACACAAGAACTACTGCCCGGCGTGGAACTTTATGGATTCGCTTTCGGTTTAACAACTCAAATCAAAATGTTAGAAATCGCCCAATATACGGAAACAACAGTAAGTGCTATTTGTGAATTGCAAAGAGGGCAACAATGAAAACTAAACGCAAAAACGCCCCTTATTTGGCGGATCAGGCACAAGACGGCGCGGAATTAATTGTTTTGATTGGTTCCGATGCGTGGAATGCGTGGGATAAAGGTAAGGGGCTAGAATGGAATTTACTGGCGCAAGCGATAAAAACCGACCCTAAACAACCGCCCGTGATTATTGGTCCGCCCCAATTAGCGGAAATCAACGGTTTAAATATTGCCGAAAATGACCGCACTTCCGTCCGTCTTTGTCAATTTGGAAAATTCTCACATTCTGAAGAACTGCCGGCGGTGGTGGCAAATTTAGCGAAAAATACCCAAGTTCAACAGCTCACCTTATGCGACAGTTTGGGCGCATTGCAAGAAAACGGGGATTTATCCGACTGGCTCAAACGCACCCGGGAACAGGCGGGCGACAGCGTGGCGGATATGTTGGCGGAAAAGCAGAATAAAAAAGCCGTGATGATTGATTTTTTAAGCGAGAAGCCAACACAAAAAGAAATCGCTGAAGCCTTTTTAGATTGGATTGATAAACCCCTAAGACGGGATATTAACGAGGGCAAACCGCTAGAATATAACGGCTTATATTGGGAGCCAATGCAAGACCACCATTTACAGCGCAAAGTGATGGATTTTTATGACGAATTTGGCGGAGATTATACCGCACGGCATTTAAAATCTATTGCGGATTTGATTGTCTTGAAAGCGGACGAAATTCCCGCCCAAAGTTCTGATTTTATCGGTTTTGAAAATGGCGTAATAAACAAGAAAACAGGTGAATTTTTAGCGCATAGTATCAGTCATTATTTACGTGGAGTTGAAAAATTTTCATGTAATATTCAGAGCGAAAATACACCGCACTTTGACGACTGGATAGAATTTGTCACCAATGGCAACATCAACAAAAAGAACGCCATTTTAGCCGGGCTTTATATGGTGCTGACCAACAGGCACGAATGGGGGCTATTTTTAGAGGCGACAGGCGTAGCGGGGGCAGGTAAGTCCGTATTCAGTCAAATTGCCTCAATCATTAACGGGGGAAGCAATACGGCTTACATCAGCTTGCAAGAATTGGAAATTGACAAAAAGCGGGCAATGCTAATCGGGAAAAGCCTGGCTATTTCACCCGACCAAAAGCCCTATAAAGGCAGTGCGGACGAATTGAAAGCTATTACCGGCGGGGATAGTATCACCGTTAAAATTAATTATGTGGGCGATTTTTCCACTAAGCTCACACCGGTTTTTATGTTGGTGACAAACTACCCACTCAATTTTATCGACC
Organism: Pasteurella sp. WM03; assembly: GCF_004570945.1. Lineage (NCBI taxonomy): Bacteria > Pseudomonadati > Pseudomonadota > Gammaproteobacteria > Pasteurellales > Pasteurellaceae > Pasteurella > Pasteurella sp. WM03. Next base: position 92,329 of record NZ_SPPO01000003.1, on the reverse strand, counting down.
GAAACGGCGGAATAGGGCGCAGACGGATTATTATTCCTTTTGAACGCCCTATTCCAAAAGAGAAAAAAGACGTGCATTTTGCTGAAAAAGTACAAGCAGAAGTTTACGGCATAGTGAATAAACTTCTCGCCCTTTTTCCGGAACCGGATAAAGCGAGAGGCATTTTAGAAGATTATAAGGAATTGGACGAAGGGAAAAATATTAAACGGGAAGCCAATCATTTAATTGACTTCCTAGGGCATTTTGAAATCAGAGAGCACCGCACCGAAAAAGCCCTAAGAGTGGGCAAAGCTCAGGGCGGATTTATTCCCTACGGTGACAGAACCGGCAGACCAGATAGTATTTATTCCGCCTATTTGTATTTTTGCGAATGTAATGGATTAACGCCAATAAATCGCTTTAGCTTTAATAATTCAATCGCCGACGCCTTCAAAATACTAGGGGAAAAAATCCCCTATGAGGACAAAATGCACTACGGACACCCGACAACGAATGTTTATTGGAAAAATCGGGATTTATCAATAAGGCAGTGGGAAGGATAACCAACAAAAACAGAGCGGGCAACCGCTCTTTTTCTGTATAAAAAGGCCGTGTTTTATAAATTATCACTTGAAAAAGTGATTTTATTTTTCCTAGACAAAACAAGTTAAAGCCTTACGCCACAAGGCTTTAGTCTATTAAGTGAAAAAGTGAAAAAAATTTTCAAAACTTTTCTTACAACATTTTCAACAACGTTTTTTTCTCTCTTAATTCTTTAAAGTAGTTTAATAAGAGAATTGAATAAACCGCTTTAAAATTTCCGTTATTGAATCACAACCAAAAGGAAAACTATGGCAAGCAAAAGGGCGAAAGATGACTTAAGCGCATTTACAAAAAGTGTGCATAAGGCAGTTACCACAGCAACGAAAGAAAAGTTAGAAGGGGAAGCACTAAGCACAAGAATTATTTCACTACTTTACGAAGAAATAGGCGGGCTTGTTATCTATGTTCCAAGAGGTCATAGAGTCCTTACAAATGCGAGAAATCAGCTTATTGTAGAACGATACAATGGGAAAAACGTAAAAGAATTAGCGCATATGTTCGGATTATCCGAGCAATGGATTTACCAGATTTTATCAAAAGCATTAGAGCAAAAAATGCAAAGAGGAAAGAAAAAATGAAACCAATAGAAATTTTTAAAGCCGGAAAACGACCGGACGCCAGCGGGCAAATGATAGAAATTAAATTAAACGATTTAGTGCAAGCCGTAACTGCTTACAATCCCGAACTACACGAAGCCCCGGCAGTGATTGGACACCCGAAAGACAATGCGCCCGCCTATGCGTGGGTAAAAGGGCTGAACCTTGAGGGCGATACCTTAAAAGCCGAATTAGCCCAGATTGATCCGAATTTTGCCGAAATGGTGGAAACCGGGCGATTTAAAAAAGTATCCGCCTCATTCTATCTTGCAGACAGCCCACACAATCCAAAGCCCGGCTATTTGTATTTACGCCACGTGGGATTTTTAGGGGCAATGCCTCCGGCGGTGAAAGGCTTGCGTAATCCTGAATTTACCGACAATGAAAGCGGAGTTGTAAATTTTGCGGTTAATATTGAAGATGACGAAATCACCGCACTTAAAGCGGAAATTGCGCGGCTAAAAGCGGAATCTGCACAGAAAGACACGTTAGAGTTTACCGAGAGTTTAATTGATTCCGGCAGACTTGCTCCGGTTGTACGAGAAAAAGCCGTAGAAATCTTGAACTATGCGGAGGAATGTGACCAAGCGGGCGTGATTAATTTCAACGAAGGGGAAAGCCTTGCGCAAAAAGTGCGGGAGTTTTTAAGCCTTCAACCTCAAATCATTCAATTTGGGGAATTTGCCACAAAAGAACGTGCGGTAAGCGGGCAATCTAATGATTTAGTGGAGTATGCCGAAAATACCCCGGCGGATGTTATCGCACTTGACCAACAAATCCGCCAATGTATGAAAGAACACCACATTGATTATAAAACAGCGTTTAACCTTATTCATAAATAAACTAAGGAGCAATAAATGAGCTTAACAGAAAAACGAATTCAAGACCCTATTTTAACCGAATTGGCGCAAGGCTATCATAATGCCGAAATGGTATGCGAAAGCCTTTTCCCTGTGGTGGAAATTGAGAAAGAAGCGGGCAAAATCCCACAATTTGGGCGCTTGGCTTTCCGTCAACAATCCACCGTTCGCCAAGTATTGGGCGACAGTAACCGATTGACCCCGGAAGATGTCAGCGCAATCAATGTCGAGCTTGAAGAACACGATATTGAATACCCGATTGACTACCGAGAAGACAATGACGCCAGTTATCCATTGAAAAAATATGCGCTTTCAGTGGTGCAAGATTTGATCACCCTAGGGCGGGAGGTCGAAACAGCAAAACTTGCGCAAGATGAAGCCAATTATATCGAGCAGAACAAAATCACCTTATCCGGCAACGCAAAATTCAGCAATGCAAAATCAAATCCGTTAGAGGTGATTGATTCCGGTATTAATGCGATTTATTCCACCATTGGGCGAAAGCCTAACGTTTGCGTCATTTCCGCTGATGTTTGGGCCGTATTAAAGAAAAATGAAACTCTATTAGAGCGTATCAAATACACCCGCACCGGCATTCTTACACCGGCTGTATTTGCCGAGCTAATTGATGTTGAACAAGTAAAAATTGGTGCGTCTATGCAAGAAATAGAGGGAGAATTAAAACCAATTTGGACGGATTGCATAATTCTTGCTTATGTATCCACCAAAGCAAAAGGCAAAGACGGCAGCATTTTTGACCCGTCTTATGGCTACACTGTAAGACGCAAAGGCGGGCTATTTGTGGATACTTATCCGGAAAAAGGCGGAAAGGTTCAAATCATCCGCTGTACGGATATTCACAAACCGCACCTTGTTGGCAAGTCAGCCGGCTACTTAATCAAAGGTTGCATTAGTGCATAAAATCCCGCAGAATAGCCCCTAAAAAGGGCTATTTTTCATTTTTTGGCAAAAGCCCCGTTATTTGGGCTGAAAACAAAATAATGCGGGAATATGTTGGATTATGTTGAATTTGGCGGACGATAAAATAATTTAATGATGACTTTTGATTTTAGTAACACGTTTAGTAACACAATTAAACTGATGTTCAGAAATTATTTAATATAATCAATTAGTTGGATCATGGGTTTTGTTGTGATTATCTAAAGCAAGGTAAATCACCTTGCTTTTTTCGTATTTGATCATCTTGTTAAATTCAAGAAGCACTAATAAACACTGTGTATTTCAGCTCTAGAAATTCCTTAATTTATTGGAATAAAGCACTAAACAGAGTGCAAGTACCATAATCAAAATTGCACCGGCAAATAGAAGTGTATCTACGGCATTTTCATGGCTCACAATAATTAGTCGGAGCATCGCCGTTATACCGGCATAAATAAAATAACGTAATGGAAAATGATAGCCGCTTTTAAAATACTGAACAATTAAGCCGATGAAACCAAAATACAAGAAAAACATAACAGCCTGTTCCGCTAGTGCATAGGGCACAACAGTGGAAGGATTTATCACCATTAAAGCAAGAGAATAGGTGATTTTGGCTAAGGCAATAATCAAAACGATAGACAGTGCAATAAGCGCAGTACTTAAGACATATTTGAGTATATTAACGACAAATGCCGGTAATTTTTCTAGTTGGTTCTCTTCCATTTTTTCCTTCGTTTATTTTTCAGTAAAAATATTTACAGGCTAGTCGGTATTTGGAGAAAGTGCGGTCATTTTTTCGCGTATTTTAATCCGGTGAATAATAAAGTTTTCCGATTTCAATTTTTTGACGTCCTGTTTCTTCACGCCATTTATTGCTATCGCGTAAGGAATAGACACAGCCACAATATTCTTGTTGATAAAAACGTTCACGCTTGCTGATTTCGATCATTCGCTGCGAACCGCCTTCTTTACGCCAGTTATAATCCCAATAAATGACATCATCATATTTTTCTGCTGCTCGGTGGCCGCAACCGTTAATTTGGTTCATATCTTTCCAACGTGAAATGCCAAGACAACTGGTGAAGACAGGAAAACCGTGCTGGTGAGCATATTCAGCCGCTTTTTCAAAACGCATATCAAAACACATGGTGCAACGAATACCGCGCTCAGGTTCCCACTCCATCCCTTTCGCTCGATCGAACCAATTTTGGCGGTCGTAATCCGCATCAATAAATGGAATTCCAAATTTTTTGGCAAAACGAATATTTTCTTCTTTACGGATTAGGTATTCTTTGAGTGGATGAATATTGGGATTGTAGAAATAAATCGTAAATTCAATGCCTGAAGCAAGAATGGCTTCCATTACTTCCCCAGAACAAGGCGCACAACAAGAGTGAAGAAGAAGTTTATTGTGCCCATTCGGTAGCTCAAGTTTTTCGCGAATAAAGGGGGCATTAGGATCTTTCTTTAGTTTTTTTTTCGCCGTGCAAGTATTTTGTGATTTCGTGTTATTCATAAAGTGATCATTTAAAAGTAGAAAAAGATAAAATATTTCAAGTGTTAGTTAGTAGGTTCTATCAACAGACAAATATGCTAGAGAGACCAAAGCTTGTTTATATTCACTTTCCGGTAATATGGAAATAGCATCTACCGCTTTTTGTGCTTCTTGTTTTGCCTTCATCATTGCGTACTCCAGTGATTTATGTTCTGCCATAATAGCTAATATTTCATCAATGATTTCAAGTTTACCGCCTTGTTCAATCGCTTCACGAATCAATGCTGCCTGTTTTCCATTGCCGTGACGCATTGCATGAAGTAAAGGAAGAGTAGGTTTTCCTTCCATTAAATCATCACCTATATTTTTACCTAAATCTTGGGCGTTTGCACTGTAATCTAATACATCATCAACAAGCTGAAATGCCGTACCGAGATAGCGGCCATAATCTTGTAAGGCTTTTTCTTGTGGTTCCGTAGCATTTGCAACAATCGCCGCAGCTTGTCCCGCAACTTCAAACAACCGTGCCGTTTTACTGTAGATCACTCGCATATAATTGGCTTCGCTAGTCTCCGGATCGTTCACGTTCATTAATTGTTGTACCTCACCTTCCGCAAGGACATTAGTGGCATCCGCCATGATACGAAGAATTTTTAAGGACTCCAATTGGGCAACAAGTTGGAATGCGCGTGTATAAATAAAATCACCGACCAACACGCTTGCAGCATTACCAAATTCCGCATTTGCAGTGGCGCGACCTCGGCGCATATCTGATTCGTCTACTACATCATCATGTAATAAAGAAGCCGTATGAATAAATTCTACAAAAGTTGCGCAGGTGGTGACTTGCGATCCTTCAAATCCTAGCGAACGTGCGGCGAGAACAGCGATTAAAGGACGAATCCTTTTCCCACCACCTTGAACAATATAAAAGCCAAGTTGATTAATTAAGGCAACGTCGGAATTTAGCTGAGCAAGAATATTTTGATTAACTTTTTGCATATCCGAATCAGCTAATTGCTGAATGGTAGGCATATCCATTAAATCTTGTTTTTTCATCTTTTGTGATTGATTTTAAATAAAAGTGCGGTGCATTTTACCTGAATTTTTACACTTTCTAAAATTAATCAGAAAGAAAACGGAATTTTTTTGTTTTATCGTAAATAAATTCTTGCCATAAGATGGTTTTTTCCGTAGAATTTGCGACCTATTTATATGAATTTTGAAGTGTGGACTGCCGGTGAGGGCAGAAAAACACAGTTGAGCGGAGTATTTATGTACGCAGTTTTTCAAAGTGGCGGTAAACAGCACCGTGTAAGCGAAGGTCAAGTTGTTCGTTTAGAAAAACTTGAACTTTCAACTGGAGAAACAGTTGAATTCGATTCGGTGTTGATGGTCGTTAACGGTGAAGATGTTAAAATTGGTGCACCTGTTTTAGCCGGTGCTAAAGTTGTTGCTGAAGTAGTAGCACAAGGTCGTGGCGAGAAAGTGAAGATTGTTAAATTCCGTCGTCGCAAACATAGTCGTAAACAACAAGGTCATCGCCAGTGGTTCACTGAAGTGAAAATCACTGGGATTCAAGCATAATTCAGAGGAGAGCAAGTAGATGGCAACTAAAAAAGCTGGTGGTTCAACTCGTAATGGTCGCGATTCTGAAGCTAAACGCCTTGGGGTTAAACGTTTTGGTGGTGAATCTGTATTAGCAGGTAGTATTATTGTTCGCCAACGTGGTACTAAATTCCATGCGGGAACTAATGTAGGTATGGGTAGAGATCATACCTTATTCGCAACCGCTGATGGTAAAGTTAAATTTGAAGTAAAAGGCGAAAAAAGCCGTAAGTACGTAAGTATTGTTACTGAGTAATTTAAAATAGATTTAACTAAACGCCCCGCAAGATTGTGGGGCGTTTTTGTCTTTTTTAACTTTTATAAGTGAGAGAGATATGAAACAACAACCCCTATTAGGTTTTATTTTTGCACTGATTACAGCAATGGCTTGGGGATCATTGCCTATTGCATTGAAGCAAGTGGTGGCAATAATGAATGCTCAAACTATAGTCTGGTATCGTTTTGTTGTGGCTTCTCTCGCTTTGTTGTTTTTACTGGCTTATAAAAAGAAACTCCCCGAAGCAAGAAAAATCGGGCGGTATGGTTGGCTAGCAATAATCGGTGTATTTGGGCTTGCGGGTAATTTTTTACTATTTAGTTCCTCCCTTAATTATATTGAACCTTCAATAGCACAGATTTTTATCCACCTCTCTTCTTTTGGTATGCTAATTTTCGGTGTACTTATTTTCAAAGAGACATTAGGTTTACATCAAAAGATAGGAATCATACTTTTATTGAGCGGTTTAGGGCTATTTTTCAATGATCGTTTTGAGGCCTTCTCCGAACTTAACCAATATTCAACGGGTGTGATATTAAGTGTGAGTGCCGCGTTAGTATGGGTGGCGTACGGCATGGTACAAAAATTAATGCTGAGAAAATTTAGCTCACAACAAATTCTACTCATGATGTATTTCGGATGTGTAATAGTATTCACACCAATGGCAGAATTTTCCCAAGTAAATACCTTAACACCTTTAGCATTGATCTGTTTTATTTACTGCTGTTTAAATACATTGATTGGTTATGGCGCTTATGCAGAAGCTTTAAATCGTTGGGAGGTCTCAAAAGTTAGTGTTGTAGTGACATTAGTACCACTTTTTACCATTCTCTTTTCCCATATTGCTCATACTCTTAGCCCAGAACATTTTAGTGCACCGGAATTAAATAGCATTAGCTATATTGGGGCATTTATTGTAGTATGCGGAGCAATTTTATCTGCAATTGGACACAAATTATTACCATCGCATAGAGTAAAATAGCAAAAAAGTGCGGTTAAATTTTGGAGATTTTTAATGAAATTTATTGATGAATCTTTGATTCGAGTAGAAGCTGGAGATGGTGGAAATGGATGTGTAAGTTTCCGCCGTGAAAAATTTATTCCTAAAGGCGGACCTGATGGTGGCGATGGCGGTGATGGTGGTGATGTTTATTTAATCGCTGATGAAAATTTAAACACACTGATTGACTATCGATTTAACAAACGTTTTGCTGCAGAACGTGGTGAAAACGGTCGAAGCTCTGATTGTACCGGTCGCCGTGGTAAAGACATTATTTTGCCCGTTCCGGTTGGTACACGTGCCATTGATAATGATACAAAAGAAACCTTAGGCGATTTGACCAAACATGGGCAAAAAATGTTGGTGGCAAAAGGGGGATACCATGGCTTGGGGAACACCCGTTTTAAATCTTCAGTCAATCGTGCCCCACGCCAAAAAACGATGGGTACACCAGGGGAAAAGCGGGATTTATTATTGGAATTGATGTTACTTGCAGATGTCGGCATGTTGGGATTACCGAACGCCGGCAAATCAACCTTTATTCGTGCGGTATCCGCAGCAAAACCAAAAGTGGCAGATTATCCCTTTACCACGTTAGTGCCAAGCCTTGGAGTGGTGAAAATGGATGAGGCTAGAAGTTTTGTTGTTGCCGATATTCCTGGCTTGATTGAAGGGGCAGCAGAAGGTGCGGGTCTAGGTATTCGTTTCCTAAAACATTTAGAGCGCTGCCGAGTGTTAATTCATCTTGTGGATATTAATCCAATTGATGGTTCGGATCCGGCTGACAATGTTGCCGTCATTGAATCTGAATTGTTCCAATACAGTGAAAAATTAGCGGATAAACCGCGTTGGTTGGTATTCAATAAAATTGATACGATGACTGATGAGGAGGCTCATGAGTGTGCAAAAGACATTTCCGAACGTTTAGGATGGGATGAAGAGTATTACTTAATCTCAGCCGCGACAGGAAAAAATGTATCTTCATTATGTCGCGATATTATGGATTTTATTGAAGCTCATCCACGAGAAACGGAAGAGCCACAGCTCGCTCCGGAAGAGGTCAAATTTAAATGGGAAGATTATCATCAAGAGCAATTGGCGGAGCATCAATTAGAATATGAGGACGATTGGGATGATGATTGGACAGAAGAAGATGATGAAGGTGTAGAGTTTATTTACAAACCTTAGTCCATCTAAAAAAGTGCGGTTGATTTTATTGTTAAAATCGACCGCACTTTATTTTTTAGATAGAAAAATTATCCACGATTGGCATTTTTCATAATACGCTCTTTTGCTAATTTCCACTCACGATCTTTAATATCATCACGTTTATCGTGTTGTTTTTTCCCTTTGGCCAAACCGATTTTAATTTTCGCCCAAGCACCTTTCCAATAGAGAGAAAGGGCAACAATAGTAAAACCATCACGGCTAGATTTTCCAAATAGAGATTCTAATTCACGTCGATTGAGTAGAAGTTTCCGAGTTCGAGTAGGATCACATACGATATGTGTTGAAGCTAAGCTGAGTGGTTGGATTGTCGCACCAAATAAATAAGCTTCTCCATTTTTGAAAATAATGTAGCTGTCGCTAATATTGGCTTTACCTGCACGCATTGATTTAACTTCCCAACCTTGTAATTCAAGCCCTGCTTCGATTTCATCTTCAATAAAATAATCATGGCGAGCACGTTTATTTAAAGCAATCGTATTTGAACCTGGTTTTAGTTTTTTCTTTGTCATAATGTGCTACATTTTTAATTTATCAGTTAAGATGTTTTTTTTAGCCGGTCTTAAGGTAGCTTTTATAATTTCCACGTCAGGTAACGACATCAGACTGTTTGCAAATCGCAGTAGTGGAAGTTTTTATGATGGGCTAATAAAAGTTAGCTTAATAACTGGGTAGTTGAATTCATAAATTAAGTCAATAATATATTTTCTCTTATTTTTTGTGAATGTTAAAAATACTGAGATAGTTTAGAGTTTTAATACATTTTTATAGAAACTTTACACAAGATAGTAAGTAAAATAAAACCCTACTATTAAGTAAGCAGGGTTCAGAGAAAAATTCAAAATTATTTTGTACTTGGAATTTTGAAACGGCTGTTAAAGCGCTCAACACGACCGCCTGTATCTACAACACGTTGTTTACCGGTATAGAATGGGTGGCAGTTTCCACAAACATCAAGGTTGATGTCTTTGCCTAAAGTTGAACGAGTTTTGATCACATTGCCACAGGAACAAGTTGCTGTGATTTCTTTATATTCAGGATGAATACCTTGTTTCATAGAAAACCTCAAAATGAAGCCACGCCGCTATAAGAACTTTCTTCTTACACCGCGTGAGTGAATAATACGCCATATTTGGCACCAAAATAGGGTGCAAATTATACTGAAAAAATAGAGATAAACAAGCCCCATTTTAGTGTAGAATTGATGTTGTTTTTAACCGCACTTTAGATTCATTTTAGGAAAGTTATGTTAGCAAAATCTTCTCCACAGGCGCCTTTTGCCCAATCGGTATTGAAATGGTATGACCAATTTGGACGCAAACATTTACCTTGGCAGAGAAATAAAACGCTTTATGGCGTATGGCTTTCTGAGGTGATGCTTCAACAAACTCAAGTTGTGACTGTGATTCCTTATTTTGAACGATTTATTAAAACTTTTCCAAATGTAACCGAACTTGCTAATGCTTCACTAGATGAAGTGTTACATTTATGGACTGGATTAGGTTACTATGCGAGAGCTCGTAATTTACACAAAGCCGCACAGAAAGTGAGAGATGAATTTAATGGCATTTTCCCTACGAGTTTTGAACAAGTTTGGGCATTGCCGGGAGTGGGGCGTTCAACGGCAGGGGCAATTTTGTCTTCTGTGTTGAATCAGCCTTACCCCATTTTAGACGGTAATGTAAAGCGGGTGTTAGCTCGTTATTTTTCCATAGAAGGTTGGCCAGGTGAAAAAAAGGTGGAAAATCGCTTATGGCATCTAACGGAAGAGGTTACACCAACGCAGTACGTCGCAGATTTTAATCAGGGGATGATGGATATTGGGGCCGTGATTTGTACACGTACAAAACCAAAATGTGAGTTGTGTCCTCTGAAAAAAGATTGTTTAGCTTATAAGAATGGAAGTTGGGCGTTATTTCCCGGTAAAAAACCGAAAAAAATGCTACCGGAAAGAGAGACGTATTTTTTAATTCTGTCTAAAAATGGCAAAGTATGGTTGGAACAACGAGAAAATTCGGGCTTATGGGGAGGATTATTCTGTTTTCCTCAGTTTGAATCACGAGAAGATTTACTCACTTATTTGAGCAACGAAGGGATTTCGTATTATCAGAGCTGGCCGAGTTTTCGTCATACATTTAGCCATTTTCATTTAGATATTTATCCAATTTATGCTGAGCAAGATAATATTCAAATTGAGCAGGAGAATCGGGATTGGCGTAAAGTGATGGAAAAACCAAAAGAATACAAACCAAGTCTATCAAGTGCGGTCAAATATTGGTATGATCCGAAAAATCCCGAACAGATCGGGCTGGCGCAGCCTGTAAAAAATTTATTAATGCAATTTGTAAGGAATCATTATGGCTAAAACAGTGTTTTGTGAGTATCTCAAAAAAGAAGCGGAAGGCTTAGATTTCCAACTTTATCCGGGGGAATTGGGTAAGCGAATTTTTGATTCTATCAGCAAACAAGCTTGGGCGGAGTGGATAAAAAAACAAACGATGTTGGTGAATGAGAAAAAACTAAATATGATGAATCTGGAGCACCGCCAATTACTTGAACAAGAAATGGTAAGCTTCCTATTTGAAGGAAAAGATGTGCATATTGAAGGCTATGTTCCCCCATCTAAATAATTGGCATTAAATAATGAAAAAGTATTGGTTATTGGCATTATTGCCACTTTTATATGCGTGTAGTGATTCTCCCAATCGCCGTAGCATAAATTATGATGAAGTTTTTGCGAAAGATACGCAAGGTTTAGATATTCTCACCGGGCAATTTTCCCATAATATCGATCGCATTTGGGGAGTAAACGAGTTGCTTGTCGCGAGTCGTAAAGATTATGTGAAATATACTGATTCTTTTTATACTCGTAGTCATGTGAGTTTTGATGAAGGTAATATTATTATTGAAACTCAACAGGATCTTAATCGTTTACATAATGCGATAGTACATACTCTGTTAATGGGCTCTGATGCAAAAGGGATCGATTTATTCGCATCAGGTGATGTGCCGATCAGCTCAAGACCTTTTCTTCTTGGACAAGTGGTTGATAACAATGGTCAGCAAATTTCAAATCAGTTCATCGCAGGCAATTTTGCGACTTATTTAATTCAAAATAAATTGCAAACTCGCCGTTTACAAAATGGCAATATGGTGCAATTTGTGACAATCCCGATGATTGCCAACCATGTTGAAGTACGTGCTCAAAAATATTTACCATTGGTAAGAAAAGCGGCACAACGTTATGGTATTGATGAAAGTTTAATTTTGGGAATTATGCAAACTGAATCAAGTTTTAACCCTTATGCCATCAGTTATGCAAATGCTATTGGTTTAATGCAGGTAGTACCCCATACAGCTGGTCGCGATATTTTTGCTATGAAAGGAAAAAGCGGTCAGCCATCAACTCGTTATTTGTATGATCCGGCAAATAATATTGATGCAGGTGTTGCTTATTTATGGATCCTGCAAAATCAGTATTTAGATGGCATTACGAATCCTACCTCTAAACGTTTTACAATGATTTCTGCTTACAACAGTGGAGCTGGAGCTGTATTACGTGTATTTGATAACGATAAAGATGAGGCTATCTACAAAATCAATCAAATGTATCCAGAACAGGTTTATCGTATTTTAACAACGGCACATCCTTCATCTCAAGCCCGAAACTACTTGTTGAAAGTAGATAAAGCTCAGAAGAAATTCCGAGTAAGACGATAATCCCCATATTTAAAAAATGTCCGAACAAATTTCTTCGGACTTTTTTATAAATATAAAAAGTAGCTACTTTAAGTAAACTTACAAAATTCGGTTTTTTTATATACGTTTTGATTATTAACCACTCAAACAAACTTATTTTTCCACTTTTTTTAAATTTAGTTGTTGACCGAACACTGAAAAAATAGTTTAATACGCTCCGTTGTCAGGCAGTAGCCGATAGTGATAACGCCTCGATAGCTCAGTCGGTAGAGCAGGGGATTGAAAATCCCCGTGTCGGTGGTTCGATTCCGCCTCGAGGCACCATCAATTCCTCCTTAGTTCAGTCGGTAGAACGGTGGACTGTTAATCCATATGTCGCAGGTTCGAGTCCCGCAGGAGGAGCCAAATTCAAGAAGCCGCTAAAGAGATTTAGCGGCTTTTTACTTTCTAAAAAACTATTTGTCTTAAGAATAGAATTTCCCAACTACATAATAAATGAAGTTATAAGGAACCACCTATGAAAAAACTTTTCACATCATTTATCTTCTCTTTTTTTACCATTTCAATCCTTGCATCGGATCACATCAGTCTTCGTGATGAGATGATGGTTATGGCTCAGCGCTTGAATTTTGCTAATAGAGCTTATTCGGTTGATGAATTTCAAAACAACATGGATAAGTTTATTGAGGCAGCAGAAAAATCTAAAACCATTGTTCCATCTAAATGGAAAGGAGATATTTCACAATTTCCAGGTTATCAGCAAGGTTTACAGAACGTTATTGACGTAGCAAAGGAGGCCGTAGTCCTTTCTAATCAAAATAGGTTAAGTGAAGCAAAAGAAAAGCTTAGTGAGATGCCGGAATTAAGAAAGATGTACCATACCCTATATAAATAGTTTTTACTACTTTACGATGTATTTGAAACCAAAAATCTTATCTAACCTCTCTTGAAATTAACATTGTAATGGTGTTAAATCATCACTCATTATAAGGTTATTGATTAGTCGTATTTTAGAAGGGTTTTATGTGTCAATTACTTGGTATGAATTGTAATACGCCAACAGATATTGTCTTTTCTTTTGAGGGCTTTCGGCGTCGAGCTGGTTTAACAGATTGCCATTCTGACGGTTTTGGTATTGCTTTTTTTGAGGGGCGCGGCGTAAGAATTTTTCGAGATAATCGCCCGGCATCCCATTCACCTATCGCTGATTGTGTGAAACAGTATAATATCAAATCTCTTAATGTCATTGCACACATTCGTAAAGCAACTCAAGGTGAAGTAAATATTGAAAATACTCATCCCTTTATTCGTGAGATATGGGGTGAAAATTGGGTATTTGCACATAATGGTAATTTGAAAGACTTACCGGATATGTCTGAAAATTTTTGTCAACCGATTGGTTCTACAGATTCCGAGACTGCTTTCTGTTATATGGCTGAATATTTAAAAAACCGTTTTCGTAAAAAACCGACAGAAACGCAAATTTTTGAGGTGATTCAAGAGGTCACTAAAGAACTCGTTACCCATGGTACATTTAATTTTATTCTTTCTAATGGGGAATGGATGATAGCACACTGTTCGACTAACTTGCATTACTTAACCCGTAAGGCTCCTTTTGGTAAAGCACATCGTGTTGATGACGATGGTGTGATTGACTTTAATGATTATGCAAAAGAGGGGGATAAAGTGACTATTATCACGACTTTTCCACTAACCAAAGATGAATCTTGGACCAAAATGGAAAACGGTGGCTTTGTATTCTTTAAAGAAGGGGATAAGTTAGCTGAAGTTATTGGCGTAGCAAAGGAGATTGAAGATGACGGTACACTTGGGGTGAACAAAGCTAATTAGTTCTTAAATGATATCAGTATTTGATTTTAACCTGGATTATAAGTATAAAAATGTCTGTCACATGTAAACTTAAAAAGGAAGCGGTTGCTTCCTTTTGTTTTTTGGATTGTTAGAACGGAATATCATCATCAAAACCATCCATTGGCGGCTCTGGTTGCGGTTTTGGTTGTTGTGGAGCTGGACGAGATGATTGATAACTGCTGCTAGAGTTTGTTTGATAAGAAGGTTGTGGGCTACTTTGTCCCATGTCTGGCGCGCCGTAGCCACCAGCATTTTGGTTGCGGCTGCCTAACATTTGCATTACATCACCTTGAATTTCTGTCGTATAGCGATCCTGACCATTTTGATCTTGCCATTTGCGGGTGCGTAAACGACCCTCTACATAAACTTGTGAACCTTTGCGTAGGTATTCGCCACAAATTTCCGCTTGGCGACGATAGAACACGATACGATGCCATTCTGTGATCTCGCGACGCTCACCTGTGTTACGGTCATTCCAACTTTCGCTGGTGGCGACACTAATATTGGCAACGGCATCACCATTCGGCATTGTGCGAATTTCGGGATCATTGCCCAAATGGCCCACAATAATAACTTTATTTACTCCTGCCATAGAATCCTCATTTTTCATATTAAAAAAGTGCGGTTATTTTGCCTGAAATTTTTGAAAAGATCTATAAAATTTAACTGGATATTTGCACAGATGTTGAAATGTGCGATAATGCTCGCAATTTTGAAAAAATAATCATCAGAACGCATTATTTATGGAAAATATTGATATTCGCGGTGCGCGAACCCACAATCTTAAAAATATTAATTTAACCATTCCTCGGGATAAACTCATCGTGATCACCGGTCTTTCCGGCTCAGGCAAATCCTCATTAGCCTTTGATACCCTGTATGCGGAAGGGCAACGCCGTTACGTGGAATCGCTTTCTGCTTATGCTCGCCAGTTTTTATCTTTGATGGAAAAACCGGATGTGGATTCCATTGAAGGTTTGTCGCCGGCGATATCTATCGAACAAAAATCAACCTCCCATAACCCTCGTTCCACTGTGGGAACCATTACGGAAATTTACGATTATTTACGCCTCCTTTTTGCCCGTGTGGGTGAGCCGCGCTGTCCGAATCATGATGTGCCGCTTACGGCTCAAACTATCAGTCAAATGGTAGATAAAGTGTTAAGTTTGCCGGAAGAATCTAAAATGATGTTGCTCGCACCCGTGGTAAAAAATCGGAAAGGGGAGCACGTTAAAATCTTAGAAAATATTGCGGCACAGGGTTATATTCGAGCTCGGATTGATGGTGAAATTTGTGATCTGTCTGATCCGCCAAAACTTGAGCTACAGAAAAAACATACTATTGAAGTTGTTGTAGATCGTTTCAAAGTGCGGTCAGATTTAGCCACACGTTTAGCGGAATCTTTTGAAACGGCGTTAGAGCTTTCCGGCGGTACGGCGATTGTGGCGGATATGGATAATCCGAAAGCGGAAGAACTGGTCTTTTCTGCAAACTTTGCTTGTCCGCATTGTGGATATTCCGTACCGGAATTAGAACCCCGTTTGTTCTCTTTTAACAACCCAGCGGGAGCCTGTCCAACTTGTGATGGCTTGGGGGTTCAGCAATATTTTGATGAAGCACGCGTGGTGCAAAATCCGAGTATTTCCCTTTCAGGCGGAGCGGTAAAAGGCTGGGATCGTCGCAATTTCTATTATCATCAAATGCTTACCTCGCTTGCAAAACATTACGATTTTGATGTGGACGCCCCTTACGAAACCTTGCCGAAAAAAATTCAGCACATCATTATGCACGGTTCCGGCAAGGAAGATATTGAATTTCAATATATGAATGATCGCGGTGACGTGGTCATTCGTAAACATCCTTTTGAAGGCATTTTAAACAATATGGCGCGCCGTTATAAAGAAACGGAGTCAATCTCGGTGCGTGAAGAACTCGCCAAAAATATCAGCAATCGTCCTTGTGCCGATTGCGGTGGTTCACGTTTACGTCCGGAAGCACGTAATGTTTATATCGGGCCGACTAATTTACCGATGATTTCTGAAAAAAGCATTGGTGAAACGCTAAAGTTTTTTACCGCACTTTCATTAACAGGGCAAAAAGCTCAGATTGCTGAGAAAATTTTGAAAGAAATTCGTGAGCGTTTGCAGTTTTTGGTGAATGTGGGCTTGAACTACCTTTCTCTTTCCCGTTCAGCCGAAACCCTTTCGGGCGGTGAGGCGCAGAGGATTCGTCTTGCCAGTCAAATCGGTGCGGGTTTAGTGGGGGTGATGTATGTGTTGGACGAACCCTCGATCGGGCTGCATCAGCGTGATAATGAACGTTTATTGAACACATTGATTCACTTACGTAATCTTGGTAACACGGTGATTGTGGTAGAACATGACGAAGACGCCATTCGTGCGGCGGATCATATTATTGATATTGGGCCGGGGGCGGGTGTGCATGGCGGGCAAGTGATCGCACAAGGCAATGCGCAAGCCATTATGCAAAACCCAAACTCGATCACAGGGAAATTTTTATCGGGTGTTGAACAAATTGAAATTCCGAAAAAACGGACCGCACTTGATAAGAAAAAATGGTTGAAACTGAAAGGTGCATCAGGCAATAACCTAAAAAATGTGAATTTAGACATTCCGGTTGGTTTGTTCACTTGTATTACGGGGGTGTCGGGATCAGGCAAATCCACATTGATTAATGATACCCTGTTCCCGTTAGCACAAAATGCCCTAAATCGTGCGGATAAAACCGATTATGCCCCTTATAAATCCATTGAAGGGTTGGAACATTTCGATAAAGTCATCGACATCAACCAAAGCCCAATCGGGCGTACGCCACGTTCTAATCCTGCAACTTATACCGGTTTATTCACGCCTATTCGTGAACTTTTTGCCGGTGTGCCGGAAGCTCGGGCACGCGGTTATAATCCAGGACGTTTTAGTTTTAACGTGCGTGGTGGGCGTTGTGAAGCATGCCAAGGTGATGGGGTAATTAAAGTCGAAATGCACTTCCTACCGGATGTGTATGTCCCGTGCGATCAGTGTAAAGGCAAACGTTATAACCGTGAAACCTTAGAAATTCGCTATAAAGGAAAGACTATTCATCAAGTGTTGGATATGACAGTGGAAGAGGCACGCGAGTTTTTTGATGCGATTCCAATGATTGCCCGTAAACTGCAAACCTTGATGGATGTAGGTTTATCGTACATCCGTTTAGGGCAATCCTCCACGACACTTTCCGGCGGCGAAGCTCAGCGTGTCAAGTTGGCTACCGAACTTTCCAAACGGGATACGGGAAAAACCTTATATATTCTGGATGAGCCGACAACAGGCTTGCATTTTGCTGATATTAAACAATTACTTGAAGTGTTGCACCGCTTGCGTGATCAGGGCAATACCATTGTTGTCATTGAGCATAATTTAGATGTGATTAAAACCGCTGATTGGATTGTGGATCTCGGACCGGAAGGAGGGAGCGGAGGCGGTCAGATCATTGCCACCGGCACACCGGAAGAGGTGGCAAAAGTGGAAGGCTCTCATACGGCGAGATTCTTGAAACCGATTTTAGCAAAACCTTAGAAAAATTGACCGCACTTGGCGAGTGGTTGAGGTATAAAGTGCGGTCAATTTATAGAATGTTTTGGGCTGAATGTTTTGAGCCCAACAAGATAAGCGTTTTTTTAATAAATACCAAATAAACTAAACAGTAGGATGACAATGATTGTGGCTACAATCGGCATAATAAATGAGGTAACGGCAATCTCAAGATAAGAATCTTTGTGCGTCATACCTGTATTGCTGAGTAATGTTAAGACCGCACCATTATGCGGCATTGTATCCAAACCGCCGGAAGATAATGAGGCAATACGGTGAAACGCTTCAGGAGAAATACTTGCCTGTTTGGCTATCGCAAGATATTTTTCCCCTAAAGCCTCTAATGCGATCCCCATTCCGCCGGAAGCCGATCCCGTTGCACCGGCTAAAATATTGA
Organism: Pasteurella sp. WM03; assembly: GCF_004570945.1. Taxonomy (NCBI): domain Bacteria; kingdom Pseudomonadati; phylum Pseudomonadota; class Gammaproteobacteria; order Pasteurellales; family Pasteurellaceae; genus Pasteurella; species Pasteurella sp. WM03. Next base: position 74,184 of record NZ_SPPO01000003.1, on the reverse strand, counting down.
CCGCAACTGACAATGAAATCAGCGGGCTTCCCGGAATGTTTAAGATCATTGCGGTTAGATGTTCAAACCCCGGTGCCATTCTCACCACGCTACCAAAGCCGACTGCCGCTGCCGTATTAATAATTGCTCCTACCGCACCATTTGCACCCTTACCGATAGCCGGAATAAAGCGGCTGCGTTGTTTCAAATTGAGCAAAATCACTAAACTGATTCCCGCCAATAACGCCAGCACGATATTTTTCGGATCACCGTTTTTCAAGCCGATTAATGGTGGTACAAAATTTAACACGACAATCACACTGATCAGCGGAAGAATCGCCAGTAACGGGCTAGGCAGCCGTTCCTGCGGTTCTGTCGCAATCGTATTATCCGTTTCGATAAAATACTCACCGTTTGCCGCGTATTTTTTACGGCGATATTCGAGATACGCCACCCCACCGAAAAATAAAATGGCAGAGGCAGTTAAGCCCATTATCGGTGCTGCCATAGCGTTCGTACCAAAATATTGGGTCGGAATTAAGTTTTGAATTTGTGGTGACCCGGGCAATGCGGTCATTGTAAAGGTAAATGCCCCGCATGCAATGGTGCCGGGAATTAGTCGGCGGCTGATATTGGCTTCCTTAAAGACCGCTAACGCAAGGGGATAAACGGCAAACACCACCACAAATAAACTGACGCCACCGTAGGTCAATAATGCACAGCCTAACACAATAGAGGCGATCGCACTTTTCGATCCCATTACTTTCGTTAACCAAACCGCAATGGATTTGGCACCGCCGGTGACATCCATTAAGTTACCGAATATGGCACTCAATAGAAAAGCAGGGAACCAGGCTTTAACAAAACCGACCAAACCGTTCATATAACTGCCTAAATAGGCATCTAAAATATCCAGCCCACCGGTAAACGCAACAATGGCTGCACATAAAGGGGCAATCCAAACAATTGAATAGCCTCGAAAGGCTAAAAACATAAGTAACACTAATCCTACAAAAATGCCGATTAAACTGAGCATACAGTTCTCCTGATTTTTTTATGGTGAACGTTCGCCTGCCGCCCGTTCTTGATTGCAAAAAAAAGAGTACAACCAACCCACCGCTTGCCGTTGAGTTGTACAATGAGGTATTAGCCGGCAGTCCAGCCGCCATCCATCGGTAGGCAAGCCCCCGAAATAGAGGCGGCGGCATCGGAGCAGAGGAATTTAACAAATTCGCCAATCTCCGCCGGTTCAATTAACCGTTTAACCGCCGCTTTTTGCAGCATAATTTGGCTAATTACTTCTTGCTCAGAAATGCCATGATGTTTGGCTTGATCGGCAATTTGTTTATCGACTAACGGAGTTCTCACATAGGCAGGACAAATCGAATTCACCGTAATACCGTATGCCCCTCCTTCTAATGCCGCCGTCTTGGTCAAACCGGATAACCCGTGTTTGGCGGAAACATAGGCAGATTTAAACTCTGATGCGACTAAACCGTGAATGGAGTTTAAGTGGATAACCCGTCCCCAACCTTTGTTTTGCATATAAGGCCAGCTATATTTGGTGAGTAAAAACGGCGCGGTGAGCATCACATTTAGCATAAAATCCCAACGATCTTCAGGGAAATCCGCAATGGGTGAAACCGTTTGAATCCCCGCAACATTCACTAGAATATCCACCCGGCTAAACTCGGCAACTGCATAATCGACAACGGCTTTACATTCTGCCCGTTTGGATAAATCCGCCACAATATGTGCCGCTTGTAGTTTTTTGGCTTCCTGCTCTAAAAGGGCTTGATTGATGTCCGCCATCACCAGCTTGACCCCCGCTTGTGCCAGGCTTTGACTCACCGCTAAACCGATACCGCTTGCCGCACCGGTTACAATTGCAATTTTGTTAGTTAACATAGAGAGCTCCTATTTATAAAAATTGAGGTTTAAAGGCGTTCAACAATCATAGCAATGCCTTGCCCGCCGCCGATACAAAGTGTGGCTAAGCCTAATTTTTGGTTTCTAGCTTGCAACCCGTAGAGTAAGGTCACTAAAATTCTCGCACCACTTGCCCCAATTGGGTGACCTAATGCAATGGCACCGCCATTCAAATTGGTTTTGGTTAAATCCAAATTGAGTTCTTTGGCAACACCCAGTGCTTGAGCGGCAAATGCCTCATTCGCTTCAATTAAATCAATTTGGTCTAATGCTAAGTTTGCTTTTTTCAAGGCTTTTTTGACGGCGGGAACAGGCCCTAAGCCCATTACTTTCGGATCATTGCCTGAAGCGGCATAGCTGCGAATACGGGCTAACGGCGTTAAACCCAAGGATTTTGCTTTGCTTTCACTCATTAACAGCAATGCTGCCGCCCCGTCATTTAAACCGGACGCATTACCGGCAGTAACTGTGCCATCTTTAATAAATGCAGGACGAAGTTTGGCAAGGGTTTCGGCGGTAGTGTCAAAAGTTGGATGCTCATCTTGGCTAAACAGGGTTTCACCTTTACGGGTTTTCACACTCACCGGTACAATTTCTGCAGAAAACGCACCAGATTCAATCGCTTGTTTTGCTAAGGTTTGCGAACGAAGGGCAAATTGATCCTGCTCTTCTCGACTGAGCTGATATTGTTCCGCAATGTTTTCTGCCGTAATACCCATATGGTAATGATTGATCGCACAGGTTAAACCGTCTTCCACCATTGTATCTCTTAGGGTTAGGTTGCCCATTTTGGCACCGAAACGAACTTTACTGTCTAGCACATAGGGGGCTTGGCTCATATTCTCCATTCCGCCTACCACGATAGCCTCAGCATCACCTGTCGCAATGGCTTGTGCCCCAAGTACCACGGCTTTTAAGCCTGAACCGCACACTTTATTAATTGTAAAAGACGAAATATCTTCACCAATACCGGCTTTCAGTGCCGCTTGACGAGCCGGATTCTGCCCGAGACCGGCTTGCAGCACGTTGCCCATAATGACTTCATCGACTTTTGCCACATCTAGATTGGCACGTTTTAACACTTCATTAATGACAATAGCTCCCAAATCGACCGCACTTGTACTCGCCAATCCACCGCCAAAACGCCCGATAGCGGTTCGAGCCGCACTCACAATGACAATATTTTCCATTATGTTCTCCTTGTTGATTTATAAGAAATAGAGTCCGATGACAAAAATTGGGGTGGTAAAAATCAGGGCGGTCATACAATAGCCCATAATGTCCCTTACCCCGAGCCCTGCTATACCAAGTGCCGGCAACGCCCAAAACGGTTGTGCCATATTCGCCCACATATCGCCATAAGCAATCGCCATTACCGATTTACCTAAATCCGCTTCAAGTGAAAGTGCGGCGGGGATAACAAACGGCCCTTGCACAACCCAATGCCCGCCGCCCGACGGCACGGCAAAATTCACTAAAGCAGAGCTAAAGAAGGTTAAAAGCGGAAAGGTGTCTTTGCTGGAGATATTGACGAAAAACTCGGTAATCATGCCGCCTAATCCGGAATGTTCCATCATTAATTGCATACCGGCATAAAACGGGAATTGAATTAAAATGCCAGCGGTACTACGAGCGGCATTGGTAATTGCTCGAACATAGGCGGCAGGGGAGCCGTGCAATAAAATCCCTGTCATCAAGAAAATTAAATTGACCGAATTAATCGTCAAACTAAATCCGTTTTTGAAAAAAATGAGGGCGAGATAACTAAATCCGGTACCTGCAATCACATAGGCTAACAAACGGCTTTCTTCAATACGTTCGGCAAAGGTGGCGTTTTCGTCTAAGGTCTTACTGAAATCCGGATCCGCTTGTAATAATTTCGGATCAACATTGCGAACGTCTTCGCCCTTGGGATTCATCATCCGTGTAATAAAAGGCAAACTGACTAACAACATTAAGATGATAAAAATGTTATAGCCGGTGAATAAGGTTTGACTGACAGGTACGATACCTAAAGGATTGGATTCGGAACTAATAAGATGGGCAATAGGGTTATTCGGGGTGGCGGCTTGGAGTGGCATTGAACCGGAAAATCCACCGCCCCAGGTCATAAAGCCGATATAAGCACAGGCGATTAAGAGCGCATAATCCGTACCTCGAATACGTCTGGCGACTTCTTTGGCAAACATTGCCCCCACCACCAAACCAAATCCCCAGTTAATCGCACAGGCAAGGGCACTCATAAAGGTTACTAACATTACACCTTGGGCGGGCGTTTTAGCGATCGATGCCGTTATACCGAGAAAGCGGCGAATTTGTGGGGCGGAGGCAAGGGCATTGCCCGTCACCACGACCATTGCCATTTGCATACTGAATGAGAGCAAATTCCAAAAACCGTCTCCCCACATATTGACTAATTGCACGGGCGTATGATCAGTGAATCCCCACGCACAGAAAAAAATCACTATACTTAGCAGAACCGCTAAAACAAGCGGTTCTGGCATATAGCGGCTGACTAATGTTGTCATACAACGGGAAATTCGGTTAATCATAGGAGTAATCCTTTTTGACTGATCACCATCGGTTTAAAATCATCGGCAACGATAAAATCCGCTTCTGTTTTCTGTCTGATGGTGTCTAAATCCACATCCGGTGCATGTTCTTTTAACACAAGTTTGCCTTGTTCAAATTCAAACACCGCCAATTCGGTGACAATCATTTTGACTTTGTTTACCGCAGTTAAAGGTAGGCTGCATTGCTTGAGAATTTTTGAGCCGCCGGATTTTGCACAATGTTCCATTCCGATAATGATTTTTTTCGCTCCGGTCACTAAATCCATTGCGCCTCCCATACCCGGCACCATTTTCCCCGGTACCATCCAATTTGCCAGATTTGCCTGTTGATCCACTTCTAACCCGCCAAGCACGCAGGCATCAACGTGACCGCCACGAATGAGAGCGAATGAAAATGCACTGTCGAAAAATGCTCCACCGGCTTTAATGCCACAAGGTTGTCCACCGGCATTCACGATATTCGGATTATCGTTTTGCGGATCGTGAGCGGTTAAACCTAAAAAACCGTTTTCCGATTGCAGGGTAATATCAACATTATCGGGTAAATAGTTCGCGACTAAGGTTGGTAAGCCGATACCTAAATTCACGATATCGCCGTCTTTTAGTTCCATAGCAATACGGCGGGCAATCAATTCTTTTGCGTTCATAATGTTCTCCTTAATGGCTAGAAACAAGGTAATCAACCAACATTGCAGGGGTCATAATTTGATTGGGATCGAGCGTACCTGCTTTGACGATTTGCTCCGCTTCGACAATCACGGTTTTTGCCGCCAACGCCATTAGCGGATTAAAATTGCGTGCCGCACCGTTATAAATCAAATTGCCCGCTTCATCAGCAATATCGGCTTTTAGAATGGCAATATCCGCTTTCAATGGACGTTCTAACAAATAAGTCACGCCATCAAGTTCTATTTTTTGTTTACCTTCTTCCACCACCGTGCCGACACCAGTTGGCGTTAAAAAACCGCCTAATCCCGCACCACCGGCTCTAACCCGCTCTGCAAAGGTGCCTTGTGGAATTAACTCAACCTCAATTTCGCCGGCAATCATTTTTTTGCCAGTTTCAGGATTGGTGCCGATATGAGAAGCTGATACTTTCTTTACCCGATTATTCACAATCAACGGACCAACCCCATTATGGACTTGGGCGGTATCGCTACAAATGAGATGAATATTGCGAATCTCGCTCTCTAAAAGGGCTTGTACGATTTTTTCAGGCGTACCGACTCCCATAAAACCGCCCGACATCAACGCCATACCGTCAAAGAAATGTTTCTTTAATTCAGTAATGGGGATAATTTTTGACATAGTTTTTCTCCAAATTAATGTTTTAATCAAAAATTTTTATAATAAAGACGCTGTTCGTTTAAAATAAAACAAACAATATAACTTTCTATTTAGTGACGGCATAAATACTGGAAATGCAGCCTAACTTCAGGTATAAAGTAGGAAATAATTATTACACTAAGGTGTTTTTTCCTCCTGTTTACAAAACTTGCAAAGCAGAATATCAGAAGGTATTTAGCAGGAGAAATACAGATTTTTTAGAATGCTATAAATTTAATTTATACAAAATATAGAATCGGTTTATAAAGTTTGTCACCCTTACAGAGGACATCAAATGGATATTCGGCATTTACGCTATTTCATTGCGATTGTTGAAAATAACTTTAATTTGAGTAAAACGGCTCAAAATTTATATATTTCTCAACCTACGCTCAGTATGATGATTTCTGATTTTGAACAAAGAGAGGAAATTCAATTATTTAAACGTTCAAACGGAAAAATAATGGGGCTGACTTATATCGGTGAAAATTATTACCACGATGCGAAGGAAATTATTGCTAAATATAACGACATGCACCGCAATCTACATAACGAGAACACGGAACTGATTGGTAACATCACGATTGGCATTCCGCCTTTAATCTTATCCGTTGTCTTTTCCGATGTGATTCCTTCACTGATTCTGAATAACCCTAATATCAATATTACTGTAAAGGAGCAAGGCGCCTTTGCCTTAAAAAGCGAATTATTATTGGAGCAAGTCGATCTTGCCGTCTTGCTTTATCCGGAGGGGATCTCTAAAAATATCATTGATTCTTTTGCCATTCATCATTCGGAACTTTCTCTCTTTTTATCACCGAATCATCCGTTGGCAAATAAAGAAAAAATTGAATGGCGGGATTTAAATAAACAAAAAATGGCCATCTTTGATAAGAATTTTATGATCTCCCATCAATTGAAAGAACATTTTGAACGACATAACATTTATCCGAATATTGTGATTGAATCCGGCTCTTGGGACTTTATGCTCAATGCAGTAAAACTCAATCACGATCTATTAACAATCTTACCTTATCCCATCGCCGAACAATATCAATCGCCGGAATTTGTCTGTCGTAAAATTAACGAACCGATTTTATGGCGGGTCACACTTTGCCGATTGAAGAAAAATAATTATTCAACAGTAGAAAATTACATTTTTGATTTGTTATTGAAATTATTTAAAGTCAAATAGGAAGTAAAGTAAAAGTGCGGTCAAAATTAACCGCACTTTTTAGAAGATGTTATGCTTTTGTGGTTTGTTTTAAGAAGATATACCCAACGATGGCAGAGATTGTGGAACCGATTAGAATACCCAAACGGGAAAGGGTATTGACACTTTCACCGGCATTCGCCTCAAAAGCAAGGCTTGCCAGGAACATGGACATCGTGAATCCGATACCACATAGAATGGCGACGGCAAAAATTTGTTTAAAATTAATTCCTTCCGGTAACTTAGCGATCTTCAACTTCACCGAAAGATAACTGAAGACAAACACACCGACCGGTTTACCGATAATCAAACCTAAGGCAATGGCGAGTAATAACGGTGAGCTCAGCATAGAGAAATCCAACCCTTCAAAACTTACCCCCGCATTGGCAAAGGCAAATAACGGTAAAATAAGGAATGAAGTCCAAGGCGCAAGCAAATGCTCAAAATCTTCTAATGGTGTTTCGCCTTTTTCACCTTTGAGAGGAATACAGAAACCGATAATAACGCCGGCAAGTGTGGCATGTACGCCGGATTTTAAGACGGATGCCCATAAGATTGTGCCGACTACCATATAAGCGCAAAGTGCGGTGACTTTAAAGCGGTTTAAGGCAATGAGTAGAATGATTGCGATTGCCGAGAAAATAAGCGCTTGAAGACTTAATCCTTGGGAGAAGAATAACGCAATGACGACAATAGCGCCCAAATCATCAATGATCGCGAGCGCTAATAAAAAGACTTTTAAGGGCAGCGGCACTTGTTTGCTTAAAAGTGCCATAATGCCAAGGGCAAAAGCAATGTCTGTTGCCATTGGAATTGCCCAGCCATTGGCAAGTGTAGGATCTTGACGGGCAATAAAGACATAGACTAATGCGGGAATGACCATTCCGCCCACGGCAGCGAAAGCAGGGAAAATCGCTTGTTGATAGCTTGAAAGTGAGCCTTCCAATAGTTCTCGCTTTACCTCTAATCCCACTAGAACAAAAAACACCGCCATAAAACCGTCATTAATCCAATGAATGAGCGTTTTATTAATTGCGAAACTGCTGATTTGGATACTGACAGGAAGGTTCAAGAAGTCATGATAAGCACTATTTAAAGGTGAATTGGCAAACAAAATTGCAATAAGCGTAGCGAGAAGTAGCAAAATTCCACCGGCAGATTCCAGTTTAAAAAATCGTTGTAAAAGCTGTAACACTAAAGATCCTCCAAAAAATTTAAAATAAATATAACAAAAAAATAACGACAGCAAGGATACTACCACATTTTTATTTCTTGAGGAAAATATCGAGATAAGTGCGGTTATTTTTATTGATATTTTTAGGTGAGATTGACAATGTGACTGAGTTCACATTTCTGCGTCTGAGCGTTAGGGTTCTTCTATACTTTTGTAGTAGAATGATTTCCTTTTTATGAACTGAGAAGATTATGTTTACTCGTAAAGATATTATTGTTTTAGGTATGATGATTTTTGCGCTTTTTTTAGGCGCAGGAAATGTTATTTTTCCACCAATGGAAGGATTTACCGCCGGTACAAATTGGGCAACGGCTTCTTTTGGTTTTATATTAACCGGTGTATTTATGCCATTTATTACCTTGGTTGTTGTTGCGATGGTAGGGCGAGGTGAGGAACTTACCCGTGATTTGCCTAAATGGGCTGAGGTAGTTTTTTTAGCCACATTGTATTTAGTCATTGGTTCCTTATTTGCGATGCCGCGAGTGACTAACGTTGCCTATGAGATGGCGTGGTTACCGCTAAATATTGTGGAAGATAGCCCTTATACGCATTTTGTTTTCTCTTTTATTTTTAATATTGTCGGTATGCTTTTTATGCTTCGCCCAAATACGATTATTTCGACAGTGGGAAAATTTATGACGCCGGCATTATTAGTACTCTTAGTCGTCGTTACTGTGAATGTTGTTATTTCACCACTCTCTGATATTGTTGAACCAACTAAGGCTTATGCGACAAATTCTGCAATGACATCAGGGTTAATTAGTGGTTATCAAACAATGGATGTTTTAGCTGCAATTGCATTTGGGGGCATTGTGGCACGAGCGTTGGCTGTGAGAAATGTTTCTTCCACACAAAATGTGGTGAAATACACGATTTCTGCCGGTTTGATATCGGTATTTTTATTAGCAGCTTTATATTTTGCACTGTTTTACTTAGGCGCAACCAGTGCACAAGTTTCCGAAGGGGCGACGAATGGTGGACAAATTTTCTCTCGCTATGTTAATGCCTTATTTGGTGCTGGTGGCACTTGGATTATGTCAGGTATTATTATTTTGGCGAATCTCACAACGCTTGTAGGCGTCACCAGTGCTTGTGCTGATTATTTCTCTAAATTTCATGTTCGTTTGTCCTATTCATTTTGGGTAATGGTATTTACTGCTTTGACAATAACAGTGGCTCAGACCGGTTTAACGGAATTACTACGTATTACTATTCCTGCATTATTGTTAATTTATCCTGTTGCAATTATGTTGGTATTTTTGCAGATTATTCGTAATAAGTTACCTAATATCACCTTTAGCTACTATTTCACACTACTTGTCACAGTGAGCTTTAGTGCTTGTGATAGTTTAAAAAATATAGATTTATTACCTCAAGGGATTGAAACTATCTTAAATTATTTGCCGCTTTATGCAGAGGGAATGGGGTGGTTGATACCGGCTTTTATCGCACTAGTCTTATCATTATTTTTAGGGAAACGATCAGCCTAATTAATCCTTTTCAGTTTAGAAAGGTTATGAATGAAGACAGGGATGAAACAATATTTCCATCCCTGTTTTTTTTGAATCATTTATTTATTATTCAAACCAAATCACACTTGCCATTCTTCCCGTTTTTCCTTCTCGTCGATAAGAAAAGAACAGCTCTTTTTCGTAAAATGTACAGTGTTCTCCGCCGGAAATTTCTACGATTCCTAGTTTGTTTAGACGCTGTATAGCAATTTGGTAAAGATTTCCGAAGTATTTTCCTCGTTGGTTTGGATCTGGCTGGAAAGCATTTTCCGCATGAGGATCAAATTTCATAAATTGCTCAATGACATCTTTTTCTACTTGGAATGCTTTTGGGCCAATAGCCGGTCCGAGCCAAGCTATGATATTTTGTGGCTCGGTATGAAAATATTTCACTGTTTCCTCTAATATTCCATCGCATAGCCCCCGCCAACCTGCATGAGCCGCAGCCACTTCGTTGCCTTGTTTAGTCGTAAAAAGCACAGGCAAACAATCTGCTGTCATCACGGCACAGACTTGATTCGGTTGGTTGGTATAAACCGAATCAGCGTCAAAGTTATTGCCGGAATAAGGTAATTGGATGACATTAGTGCTATGGGTTTGAGTAAGAAATAAAGGAGAGTGGGGTAAATGGAACGATTCCACCAATAAAGTGCGGTTTGTTTTGACCGCACTTTTTTCATCTCCCACATGATCACCTAAATTAAAGCTTGCAAATGGAGCTTGGCTTACACCACCGGCTCGTGTTGTAGTAAAAGCATGAATATTGGACGGAGCCTGCCATTTGGGAAAAATTGCTTTCATATTAGTAATCCAATTCTTCTTTGTGTTCAATATAGTCTGCTTTTAATGCACTGATTAATTCAACAAAATCATCAGGCAGAGGGGCATACCATTCCATGATTTCACCGGTAATTGGGTGGGCTAAACGTAGCATAACAGCGTGTAGAGCTTGGCGTTTAAAATTACGCAATACTCCCATAAAGGTTTCACTGGCATTTTTTGGGGGACGGGGGCGACCGCCATAAGTTTGATCGCCTAATAAAGGATGGGCAATGTGTGCCATGTGAACACGGATTTGGTGGGTTCTGCCGGTTTCTAGACGTAAACGTAAACGTGTATAATTACGGAAGTTTTCCATAATGCGATAGTGCGTGACAGCCGGTTTCCCCATAGGGTGAACGGCCATAAGTGTCCGTTTGGTTGCATGACGAGCCATAGGTTGATCTACCGTGCCACCCTTTGTCATGATACCTGAAGCAACGGCTTCATACTCACGTGTAATTTTTCGCTTTTGTAAATCTCGCACTAATTTGGTTTGTGCAGGGATGGTTTTTGCGATAACCATGAGACCTGTTGTGTCTTTATCTAAACGGTGTACGATACCTGCCCTAGGTACTTCAGCAATAGACGGATAATGATAAAGAAGGGCATTCAATACCGTACCATTTGGATTACCGGCACCAGGGTGAACCACGAGATCTTTTGGTTTGTTAATAACGATAATGTCCTCATCTTCATACACAATATCCAATGGAATATTTTCTGGTTCAAAGCGGGTTTCATCTTCTACCTCAACGGTAATTTTAATTTGTTCACCACCGAGTAGTTTTTCTCGAGGGACATTGGCGATACGGTTATTAATTTTAACGAGATCTGCTTCAATCCATGTTTTGAGCCGTGAACGGGAATATTCGGGGAACAATTCGGCGAGAGTTTGGTCTAAACGCAGTCCTGCTTGTTCAGGCTGAACCTCAGCTGAAAGGGTAATTTGTGGCATAAAATTTGTCTCAATCGTTTTAAAAGTTGGTTTATTTACCAATGTTATATAGAATACTTGCCAATTGTATCTGATTTATTGGCTTTCGTAAAAATTAAGGAAAAAACAATGCGTAAAATAAAATCATTAGCGTTGATTGCGGCGGCTGCCTTTGTGGTGAGCTGTTCAAGTGGAAATAAAGAAGTAGAACAGGCAACAGTGGGTGAGCTTTATAACAAAGGTGCAACAGCTTTACAAGAAGGGAGTTATTCCGAAGCTATTCGTTATTTAAATGCGACAACCGAACGTTTTCCTGGAAGTATTTACCAAGAACAGGCAATGTTGGATTTGATGTATGCGAACTATAAATCTCAGGATTACACAGGTGTATTAGTTACTGTAGATAGTTTTTTAAACCAATTTCCACAAAGTCAAAATCGTGATTATGCCGTATATATGGCGGGTTTAACTAACGCTGCGACAGCAGATAATGCGATTCAAGATTTTTTTGGGATTGATCGTGCAACGCGAGAAACAAGCTCGTTAAAAACTGCATTTTCAAATTTCCAAAGTTTAGTACAGGCTTTTCCAGACAGCCCTTATTCACAAGATGCGTTAGCACGTATGGCTTATATTAAAGATTCCTTGGCTCGCCATGAATTAGAAATAGCCAAATTTTATGCAAAACGTAATGCAGATGTTGCCGTGGCGAATCGTGTTGTTGGGATGTTGCAATTATATCCCGACACTCTTGCCACTTATGAAGGTTTATTCCTAATGCGTGATGCCTATAAAAAAATGGGCTTAGAAAACTTAGCAAATCAAACCCAACAAATTATTGATGCAAATAAAGATAAGCAGTTTATGAAAGTGGAGAAACCGGAAGATCCTGAGCTGACCGTGCCAACCACAACGAAATAAATAGAGAAAAACCCCCGATAGTCTGTCGGGGTTTTATGTTTTTTGCGAAAGCTTTATTTAGCTACCAAATTCTTGTAGAACAAATTGCATTGTATGTCGTTCAAATTGTTTTTGTTTACGGTGTTTTAGCCGTCTGATACGTGAGTTACGGGAAACAGAAATATCGCGTGATTTTACTTTTTTCAGAAAGGTTTTACGTTTTAGCATATCTATTTTCTCCTTATTTTTATTCCTCTCTATTGTCTATTTCATTTTCAAGCCCAGTGCTATTTTGGTTGCTCTGAATCCGATGATAATTCACTATATTATTCATATAACGGCGGATATTTTCCACATATTGATAGGCTTCATAACCTCTAGCATAGCCATATTTTAGATTATTATAATGACGTTTTTCGGCTAATAATGGCAAGTTATTTTTTACATCAAGCCAATTATCCGGATTTCCACCTAATTTTTTTGTTAAACGACGAATATCCACGAGGTGGCCTAGTCCCATATTATAGGCGGCAAGCGCATACCAAATACGATCTTCTTGCGCAATACTATCAGGCATTTGTGAAACTAACCAATGTAAATATTCTGAACCTGCTTTTATACTTTGTTCGGGGTCTGTTCTATTGGTGATTTTCATACGCTCTGCGGTATCTTTGGTGAGCATCATCATTCCTCTTACACCGGTGGGAGACGTGGCATCAGGGTTCCAGTGGGATTCTTGGTAGGCAACGGCAGCTAATAAACGCCAGTCCAAGTTCCCTTTATATTTTTCAAAGAGAGGTTGATATTGTGGGAGAATTTTTTCAATAGCTTCCAAGTAAGCACGGCTATCGACATAATCAAATTGAGCAATATGGCGGAAATATTTTTCTTCAATACGATCAATCAGGCCGGTTTCTAAAGCATTATTCATAAAATCTAATAAGCCGGCTTGTAGCTCATTATAAGAATTATTAGCAAGATACCAATGCACACTGGATTCATCAGTTAAATCAAAGGCGATAGCAATATTCGGACGAATTTGCTGCACCATGGCGACATCTATAGAATTTGCGATAGTGTAGGGAATTTTGCCTTCAGCGACTTGTATGAGTAATTCTTCTTGTGTGAATTGTTTATTGTTTTTCCATTGTAACGTGGGAAATTTTTGTTGAAATTGTGAGAGCAATTCATCTAATTCCTGACCGCCTGAAATGACTATTTCCTGTTTTACCATGCTTAAATCTTTTGGTCTATTTTCCCCTTTTTTATAGACTAATTGCCAAGAAGCGGAGGTATAAGCGGGCCCAATTTGAAATTGTTCAGCGCGTTTAGGATGAAAAAGTAAATTGGCCGCAGCTAAATCAATTTGATTGTTTTCAAGTGAGCTAAAAAGGGAATCTGTATTTTCAAGCGTTTTTATTTCAAGTTCTACGCCTAAATAATCAGCAAAATTTTTTGTTAACTCATATTCCAAGCCTGATTCCCCTTTGGAATCAATGAAATAATAAATAGGGTTATTAATTGTGCCGACAATGAGCTTACCGCGTGATTGAATTGCAGCATAATGATTTTCTTCCGATTGCATGATTTTTTGCCAAGGAAAAACCATATCTATTGCCCAAAGGAGCAAAGCAAAAGCCGCGATAATGCGTAAAAATAAACCTTTCAAATACGTTTTCCTTATTTATAAAAGTTTGAAACGAATTTTTCGTGGCAAAGGGTAGGGGCTATCCCTACCCTCTATCTATATTAAGTGCGACGACCTCTTTGAGGTTTCTCGTTAAAAGTGCGGTTATTTTTTTCATTAAATTTACGCCCGCCACGATCACCATTATCGTTACCACGACCTCGCCGTTTTCCGGCGAAATCATCACGTTCACGTGAGTTTTCTGATTTTACCGCACCAAGGAATGACATTCTCATTTGCTTGTTTAGCACACGGGTTTTACCGAATTGTTGAAGTAATTCTTTTGGCATTCCTTGTGGCAATTCCACTGTGGAGTGATCATCATAAAGTTTGATATGACCGATATATCGGCTATTAATATCCCCCTCATTTGCAATTGCGCCAACAATGTGACGAACTTCAACGCCATCCATTCTGCCGATTTCAATACGGTATAAATCCATTGGTTGTGGGTTGCCGTAACCTTTTCGTTCTCCACGACGCTCTGCTGAACGAGGATTTTCACGACGTTCGGCACGATCATTACGGCGACGTTTTTCCATTGGCGGATCAGGTGGAAGGATTAATTTTTGCTTACCTTGAAGCAACATAAGCATTGCAGCCGCAATATCCTCCTGATCTTGATCAGCAGTGAATAAATCTTCTAATAGGCTACGATATTGTTCTAAATCGTGATGTTCAAGTTGTTTGGTGATTTTCGCCACGAATTTTTTACGGCGGCATTCTTGCAATATTAAGTGATTCGGTAGTTCTACCTCATTAATCGGTTTTTTCATCAGGTGTTCAATATTGCGGAGTAAACGGCGTTCACGTGGTTCTACAAACAACAATGCACGACCGGAGCGACCGGCACGACCGGTACGACCGATACGATGTACGTAAGATTCCGCGTCAAGCGGAATATCGTAGTTCACGACTAGGCTGATCCGTTCAATGTCAATACCACGTGCGGCAACATCTGTGGCGACAACAATATCAAGACTGCCGTTACGTAAGCGATCAAGGGTTTGTTCACGCAGTTGCTGGGTCATATCGCCGTTAAGTGCGGCAGAACGGAAACCGTTTTTCTCTAATAGCTCGGTAATATCCAATGTGCCTGTTTTAGTACGGGCAAAGATAATAGCGGCATCAAAATCTTCTACTTCTAAGAAACGAAGTAGTGCTTCATTTTTGCGTACACCATGGACATACCAACAATTTTGCTCAATATCCGGTGCATTTTCGTTATTGACTTTAATTTTCACTTCTTGCGGATCATTCATAAAACGCTTGGTGATTCGACGAATGGGTTCCGGCATTGTGGCGGAGAAAAGAGCGGTTTGATGATGCTCCGGTAATTCAGCCATGACCGTTTCCACATCGTCAATAAAGCCCATTCGTAACATTTCATCAGCTTCATCCAATACAATGAAACGAAGTTCGGATAAATCTAACGTGCCGCGACGAATATGATCAAGAATACGCCCCGGTGTGCCTACAACGACTTGTGCACCTTGTTTTAATGCGCGTAGTTGAATGTCATAACGTTGCCCACCGTAAAGGGTTACGATACGTACGCCTTGTGCGTGTTTGACAAATTGCTCGCAAGCGTCAGCTACTTGAATGGCAAGTTCACGGGTTGGTGCCATCACTAACATTTGAGGATATTTTTCGCTTGTATCAATTTGAGCTAATAATGGCAAGGAGAATGCCGCGGTTTTGCCACTACCGGTTTGAGCCATACCCAACACATCTTTGCCGTTGAGCAAGTGAGGGATACAGGCTTGTTGAATTGGAGAAGGGGTTTCAAAACCTAGGTCAGAAACTGCTTTTAAGATGAAGTCAGGTAAGCCTAAGTCATTAAAGGTGATTTTGTCAGTCATTAAAATACTCGAATATAAAAAGGAAAGCTCAAAGAGGGCTTTCGGTTTAACTTTTGAATAAAGTGCGGTCTAAAAATTTCCAGTTTTTGTTACCGCACTTTTTACTTCTTTTTCCTGTTCTGTTTGAGCAGGTTTTAGTTTCATTAGCTCAAAAGAGGCAAAACGATACTCAACAAAGTTATAAACCTGATTCGCCATAGCCAGTTTAAATAAAGCCGCCGCTTCATCAACCAGCCCTACATTGAGTTTTTGTTTTGCTAGATAAAAATAGGTTTCCGTAAGAATTTCAGCATATTGTTGTGCATTTTCAGCAAATTCGCCGGCACGCTGCTGTAATTCTTCCAAAGAAATGTGCCCTAAGTAGTATTGAACGATATTTGTACCCCAGAAGTCCTTTGATAGCCCTTTTGCTCGTTCAACAAGGTTTTTATGGGCATCTTGTGGTTTTAATTTTTGTTCATTCAAATACAGCCATAAGACACGATAAGGATCTTTTATATCGGCTTGGTAGAACTGTAAGAAATCTTGCTCGGCAAGATTATAGCGTCCTACATAATAAAAATTTAAACCACGATTAAGGTGGGTGTAGTCATAGCCTGGATCTAATTCAAACACAGCATTGAAACTTTCCAATGCCCCGTCGTAATCTTCCTCAAGCAATAAGTAAAGCCCTAGATAGTTATATACCGAAGCCATTTTAGGCTGTAGTGCTAGAGCTTGGATAAAATCATAACGTGCGAGTCCCCATAAACCGAGGGAATCATATAGAACACCACGTTCAAAATGTAATGACGCCCGTTCTTCGTTACTCATTTTTCCAACAAGTAATACTTGACTGATTCGTACAATCATCACTTCTTGTTCAAAGTGAACATTAGGATTTTGTTCAGCAAGTACTACAAAATTTTTAGACACAAAAGTACCATTGGATTGAATACAACCGGTAAGAAACAATATTGCACATAAGCTAAATAAATAGGCTAGACAACGGTGAAATAACCGAAAATACTGCATTTGCTTTCTTTTGTGTGACTAATTAAAAAATAACAAAACTTGATGGCGTTACACCACCAAGTTTTGATTAAGTTATCAAGATTATTCTAACTCTTCAGTAGATTCTTCTTGAATGTTTTCAGCATCTTGTTTTGGTGTAAGTTCTTTCATTGTCAGGCGAATACGACCTTGACGATCGATTTCGACGACTTTCACATCGACTTCTTGGCCTATTTGAAGATAATCACTCACTTTTTCCACACGCTCTTCCGCAATTTGTGAAATGTGAACTAATCCTTCTTTATTGCCAACGATAGCGACGAATGCACCAAAATCTGCTAAGCGTGTCACTTTACCTTTATAAACCGCACCCGCTTCGACTTCTGCCACAATTTCTTCAATACGTGCCATCACGTTTTTCGCTGCATTGTTATCAACTGCGGCGATTTTTACTGTGCCATCGTCATCAATATCAATTGACGTACCGGTTTCTTCGGTTAATGCACGGATAGTTGCTCCACCTTTACCAATCACATCTTTGATTTTTTTCGGATCGATTTTCATCGTATGAATACGTGGTGCATAGTCAGAAATATCAGCACGAGGTGCTGGAATAGCTTGTTCCATGACACCAAGAATGTGCATACGTGCGCTTTTCGCTTGATTTAAAGCGATTTGCATAATTTCAGGGGTAATTCCTTCAATTTTAATGTCCATTTGAAGTGCGGTTACACCCTCACGGGTACCGGCCACTTTAAAGTCCATATCGCCAAGATGATCTTCATCACCTAGAATATCGGAAAGAACAACGAATTTTTCTTCTTCTTTCACTAAACCCATTGCAATACCGGCTACTGCCGCTTTAATTGGTACACCGGCATCCATTAGGGCAAGAGACGCACCACATACGGAAGCCATAGAGGAAGAACCGTTAGATTCAGTGATTTCAGATACCACACGTACTACATAAGGGAACTCAGCAAGGCTTGGCATCACGGCTGCTACACCACGTTTTGCCAAACGACCATGACCAATTTCACGACGTTTTGGTGAGCCGATCATACCGGTTTCGCCGACAGAGTACGGCGGGAAGTTATAGTGGAATAAGAAATGATCGGAACGCTCACCGGTCAATTCATCAATAATTTGTGCATCACGCTCAGTACCTAACGTCGCCACGGCTAAGGCTTGAGTCTCACCACGGGTGAAAATTGCCGAACCATGAGTGCGAGGTAACACACCGGTGCAAATATCTAAAGCACGTACGGTATCTACGGTACGGCCATCAATGCGTGGTTCACCTGCAATGATACGACCACGGACGATTTGGCTTTCAAGGGCGGTGAAAATATCAACGATTTTACCTTCACTGATTTCCTCGTTTTCTGCCGTAATTTGTGCGATAACATCAGCCTTAATCGCATCAATTTGCTCATAGCGGGTTTGTTTTTCTGTAATACGATAGGCATCACCCAAACGCGCTTCTGCGATAGCTTTTACTTTATTGATTAAATCGGTATTTGGTTCAGGAGCGACCCAATTCCAACGAGGTTTACCGGCTTCTGCTGCAAATTCTTTGATCGCTTCAACCACAACTTGTTGTTGTTGATGGCCGAATACTACTGCAGATAACATTTGTTCTTCTGTTAAAATGTCTGCTTCGGATTCCACCATTAACACGGCTTTATCTGTTCCCGCCACGACTAAATCCAAACGGCTTTGTTTTTGTTCAGCCATAGTTGGGTTTAACACGAATTGATTATTGATAAAACCAACACGTGCCGCACCGATAGGACCGTTAAAAGGGACACCCGATAGCGATAAAGCCGCAGAAGCACCAATCATCGCCACTAAATCCGGGCTAATTTGTGGATTGACAGAAACAACGGTCGCCACCACTTGAATTTCATTGAAGAAACCTTCCGGGAATAATGGACGGATAGGGCGGTCGATTAAGCGGGCAATGAGGGTTTCGCCTTCGGAGGGGCGGCCTTCACGTTTGAAAAAACCACCGGGAATACGACCGGCAGCATAAGTACGTTCTTGATAATTAACGGTTAATGGGAAGAAATCTTGACCTTCTTTTACATCTTTTTTGGCTACAACGGTAACAAACACGCTGGTGTCATCCATACTTGCCATGACGGCGGCAGTAGCTTGACGGGCAATCGCACCGGTTTCTAATGTGACGGTGTGCTGACCATATTTAAATTGTTTAACAATTGGATTCACAATGTTTTCCTTTAATTTTGATATTAAAAACAATGCTTTATTTTCCAGATTGCGACTAGCAAAAGAAATTTCAAAGAAATGTAGGAATACATATATCAGAAAAATGTCTTTTGTTAGCCGCACGCTAATACAGAAAATAAAGCTTAGGCATTATACAGATGTTTTAATGTGATTGGTAACTTTATTTCATATCATCAACTTGTTATGATAGCTCAACTTTTATTCATTCATGAGGAGCGAAGATGATTATTAGCAGCCTAATCAACCCGAATTTTAAAGTGGGCTTACCGAAGGTGATCGCAGAAGTATGCGACTATCTTAATACATTAGATCTCAAGGCATTAGAAACAGGTCGCCACGATATTAACGATCAAATTTATATGAACGTGATGGAACCGGAAACTGCCGAATCAAGCAGCAAAAAAGCGGAATTGCACCATGACTATCTAGATATACAAGTATTAATCCAAGGAACGGAAAACATTGAAGTCGGCGTCACCTATCCGGATTTAACTCAATATGAAGATTATAATGAAGCCGATGACTATCAACTGACAGCGGATATTGAGAATAAATTTACCGTCACATTAACGCCTAAAATGTTTGCCGTATTCTACCCCTACGAACCGCACAAGCCATGTTGCGTGGTGAATGGAAAATCGGAAAAAATTAAAAAACTTGTGGTGAAAGTCCCTGTTTCATTAGTCTAGTTTTTTTACTTAAAGTGCGGTTAAAAATTTCGGTATTATTATGTAGTAAATGCACAAAAATAGACATTTCAACGATATGTAGGGACACACTGCGTGTGTCCGGATTTTAACATATTGAAATCATTTTGATTTTATAACGGACACACGCAGTGTGTCCCTACAAACCACCAAAAAAACAGATTTATGCAATTGCTACATAATACTGAAAAATTTCCTTGTTTTTTAACCGCACTTCATCGTGTTATTTCAAGACAGTAATTGTCCACTTTGCATCGCCGATTTGTTCAAAATTCGTCACTTCATAACCTTCCTCTGCTGCCCAAGCTGGGATTGCTTCTGTGGCTTGAGTACAATCGAATTCAATTTCAAGCCCATCGCCTTTATTGAGTTTTGCCATTTCGGCTTTTGCTTCCACTAAGGGGAAGGGACAAACTAAACCCAGTGTTGGTAATTTGACAATCATTTTTTTTCTCCTAATTTAAGCGTTTGCAGTTTTTAATCGTTGTGGACGGATGATGGTGAAGTTAGCGGCAAACCACAAGTGCCAAGTACCATTAATGGAAGGGATACCCAACCTTGCCATGAAAAATAAGCAGTGGCGACAAGGGCATTGCCTATTGAGCAACCACCGGCTAAGCTCGCACCTAACCCATTAACGAACCACCGAACGCACTACGTATCATGGTTTGAGTATCCGGTAGGCGGAGACGAAATTCGTTGCTGCCTTTTGCGGCAATGAATGAACCGATAAAGATCCCTAATACCAAGAATACGCCCCAATTGATGAATTTTGTCTCATTGGTGATGAGATATTGCATAATGTTTGCCGATGGCGTGGTGATACCTAAACCGCCAATTCGTCCGGTTGCCACACTTAACGGCCAAGCTGCAAATGCAATCAAACCGATTAATATGGCAGAAACAAAGGGATGCCAACGTTTTTCAAATAAAATATGGGCAATGCCGGTTTTCTTCGGTTTTAGTGTGGCGATTTTTACCTGTGGTTTTGCAAGGTGTTTATACGCATAATAGCCAGTGACAAGGGTTAGTAGTGCGACCAGCCACCATGCAGATATTCCAATACTTTCATAAATACTGCGTTCGTCTATTTTTACACTGCGTAATGTTTGGTTGAATTCACCAAGTGGACCCGTACGCATCATCGCACTAAACAGCATATACATGAACAACGCCACCCAGCTACCAATTAAACCTTCTGCCGCACGATACCAAGTTCCTGTTGCGCAGCCACCGGCATAAATAATACCGATACCAAATACAAAAGAGCCCACTATAACGGCAACAAATTCAAAATTTTTGGCAGGCTCAATATTCAGCCAGCCGACTTCTTTTAAAATAAAAAAACCGATAGATTGCACTGTGATGGCAATCAGCAAAGCAACAAACATTTTATTGCTTTTTGTCACATATAAATCACGGAATGCGCCGGTAATACAAAATCGCCCCCGTTGCATCACAAACCCAAGCAAAATACCACAGAATAACCCAGTCAAAAGCATAGACCCCCCTAAGATAATCTAGAAAAAGAATGAGTTATTTTTAATAAATTCAACGAGAATACGCCAAGAACTTTTAGTTAATTGATATGTAATTTGGGAATAAAAGTGCGGTCGAAAAATCCAGTATTATGTGGCAAATACACAAAAATAGAAATTTCAACGATATGTAGGGACACACTGCGTGTGTACGAAATAAAATTATTTCAATATATTATCATCAGACACACTCAGTGTGTCCCTACAAATAAACAAAAAACTAAGGACAAGGTTTGTTCACCATAATCTCAATGACTTGGCGATCGATATGTTGCATACTTTTTGAAGCGATGGCGCAGAGGTTGTCGATAGTGCGATCGAGATCGTGTTCAACGATGCCTTCATTGCCGGTAACGTGAGTTTCATCCATTGCCATAAGTACGGATTTATAACCTGATGCCACACTGGTAGAGACTTTCATTGCACAACTGTTTGCTGCACCATCACAAATAATGCCGCTGATATCGCCGATCATACTGCAAATGCCCATGCTGGCAGTTTCAAATTTCCCCGTTAATAAATAAGCAATGCCGGCACAGCTTCCCATAGAGGCGGTGGTGACGGCACAAAGTGCGGATAATTTCGGCAGTTTACTGTGAATATAAATCGCCATTAAATGTGATAAAAATAAGGCTCGGAGGCGTTTTTCTTCATCGACATTCAAATAATCGGCCACCACCACAACGGGCATAGTCGCCGCAATACCTTGATTTCCGGAGCCGGAATTACTCATGGCCGGCAAGGTAGCACCGCCCATTCTGGCATCGGAAGCCGCAGTGGTTTCGATCATAATTTTGCTGAGTAAATCGTCTGAAATTAAACCGCTCCCTACTTGTTTACGCAAGGTTCGCCCAATATGTAAGCCGTAATTCTCCCGTAATCCCTCGTTAGAAAGGGCTCGATTGAGTTCGGCGGCTTGTCCGATAAAGCGAATTTTATCTAAGGCAACCGCGCAGGAGAATTCAAAAATTTCACGAGCGGTGACCTGTTTGAAAATTTCATAAGGATCAGTATCGGCACATTCATTTTCGGTTTTTTCAAAGAGGATCTCGCCATTTTTTTCAATCAAAATCACATTGGTATGTTGATCTTGAATAGCGACTTTGACCCAATCCTTATCTGCGAAAAGCACGGCTTCGGAGTAGAGGATATGATCCGTTGGGTGAATATCGACACTCACCTGTTTTTGATCAAGCATGGCTTTTGCAGCTGAAACCTGTTGTACGGTGATCTGTTTTAACACTTCCAGCCCACCTTCAGGATCACCGCCCAAGGCGCCGATTGCCGCCGCAATGGGCAAGCCCATCATGCCTGTTCCCGGTACGGCAACACCTAAACCGTTTTTCATCAAATTGGCGGAAACTTTAGCTTCAATTTTGCTAGGCGTTTTACCTAAGTATTTTGCCGCTGTTGCACAAGCCAGGGCGAGAGAAATCGGTTCGGTACAGCCCAATGCCGGCACAACATCACGTTTGACGATATAAAGTAGTGGCTTTTCAATTTGCTGTAATCTTTCTTGGTTCATCATCTTTTTTAAAATTAAGTTATGAATAATTTATGCCTTTATTGAACATTAATGGGCTTCATCCCAATTTTTACCGATGCCCACATCCACAATGAGGGGAACGACCAATTCGGCGGCAGTTTCCATATTTTGTTTGATGAGTTCACTAAAAAATTCCACTTTTTCCGACCGAACTTCAAATACTAATTCATCGTGGACTTGCATAATCATATCAATATCAGGATCATGGCGAACAAGTTCATCGAGTTTAATCATTGCACGTTTAATAATATCTGCCGCCGTACCTTGCATTGGGGCGTTGATAGCAACCCGTTCCGCCCCTTTGCGGCGCATGGCGTTGCTGGAGTGAATATCCGGCAAATATAAACGGCGACCGAATAGGGTTTCCACATAGCCCTGTACTTTGGCTTTTTCTCGGATATCCTGCATAAAGGTTTGTACGCCCGGATAACGTTGGAAATATAAATCCATATATTTTTGTGCATCAGCACGTGGAATACCAAGCTGACGGGAAAGCCCAAAGGCAGACATACCATAAATCAGACCAAAGTTAATGGCTTTCGCATTGCGGCGTTGTTCACTTGTGACCTCATCCAATGGCACACCGAAGATTTCCGCAGCGGTGGATCGGTGAATATCTTTGCCTTGGGCAAAGGCGTTAATCAACCCTTGATCCTGAGATAAATGCGCCATAATGCGTAACTCAATTTGGGAATAGTCGGCAGCTACCACCGAATAACCTTCACGCGCAATAAAAGCCTGACGAATGCGGCGACCTTCTTCATTGCGGATCGGAATATTTTGTAAATTCGGATCGCTGGAGGATAAACGCCCTGTGGCAGTCACCGCTTGATGGTAGGAGGTATGGACACGCCCCGTGTTAGACTCCACCATTTGCGGCAATTTATCCGTATAGGTGGATTTGAGTTTACTCAACCCTCGATGTTCCACTAAAACTTTTGGTAATTCATGACTGTAAGCCAATTCTTCCAACACTTCCTCGTTTGTGGATGGGGCACCTTTCGGCGTTTTTTGTAAAACGGGTAAGCCCAACTTATCAAACAAAATCTCTTGTAATTGTTTGGTGGAGGCGAGATTGAAGGTTTGTCCGGCGAGTTCATAGGCTTGCGTTTCAAGTGCGGTCAATCTTGCGGAGATTTCATTGGATTGCATAAAAAGTGCATCACTGTCAATTAACACACCGGTTCGTTCCATGTTTGAAAGAACACTGAGTAATGGCAATTCAATATTTTCAAAAAGTGCGGTTAGGCTTGCTTCATTTTGTAATTTTTCCCATAAAACTTGGTGGAGTTTCATGGTGACATCGGCATCCTCGGCAGCGTATTCGGCGGCTTGTTCTAAGGGGATTTGATTGAAAGTCAGTTGATTTTTACCTTTGCCCGCAATGTCTTCAAAACTAATGGTTTGATGTCCTAAATAGCGTTTGGCAAGATCATCCATATTGTGGCGACCGGTGCTATCTAACACATAGGATTCCAACATGGTATCAAATGCCACACCCTGCACCTCAATGCCGTTACGTGCCAAGATAGTCAGATCGTATTTGATATTTTGTCCCACTTTTTTTATGTCGGCATTTTCAAGAATGGGTTTGAGGGCAGAAAGTGCGGTTGTTTTTTCAAGAGTTTTTGGCGCACCAAGATAATCTAATTGCAACGGAAGGTAAGCGGCTTCGCCATTTTCTAGGGCAAAAGAAAGCCCGACGAGATTCGCCGCCATATAATTGAGACTGTCGGTTTCCGTGTCTAGGGCGAATAAATTAGCCTTTGATAATTTATCAATCCAACGGCTTAAATCGGCTTCCGTCAGAAGGGTTTCATATTGGCTGCGATCAATTTGAAATTTAGGCTGATTTTCAACCGCACTTTCAGCAGAAACCGTTGGTGTAGCTTGATATGGGTTGATCTTAACTGCTTGGTCGTTAACCTGTGTGATAGAATCCGAACCGTTCATCACTTCACTCAGCCAGCGTTTAAATTCATAACGGCCAAAATATTCAATTAATCGGTCATTATCGCTTTCCCCAAGCAATAATTCATCAGGTGTGATACTTAATGCGACATCGGTTTTAATGGTCGCAAGGGTGTAAGACAAATCTGCATTTTGCTTTTCAGCCAATAATTTCTCGCCGAGTTTTTTCGCCCCACGAATCGGTAATTCGGCGACTTTGTCGAGATTAGCATAAATATCGGTCATACTACCAAGCCCTTGTAACAGCCCAAGTGCGGTTTTCTCACCCACACCGGCTACACCGGGAATGTTATCCGAACTATCGCCCATCAGTGCCAGATAATCAATAATGAGTTCCGGCGGAATACCGTATTTTTCAATGACACCTTCGCGATCTAATAAGCTATTGTTCATGGTATTGATGAGCATAATATTCTCATCAACCAACTGTGCCATATCTTTATCCCCCGTACTAATCAGCACATTTTTTCCCGCACGGGAGGCTTGTACGGCGAGGGTGCCGATCACATCATCCGCCTCTACGCCTTCTACCACTAAAAGCGGAATACCAAGGGCACGAATCATATCGTGGAGCGGTTGAATTTGTGTTCTGAGATCGTCCGGCATAGGCGGGCGGTGGGATTTATACTGTTCAAACAATTCATCACGGAAGGTTTTCCCTTTGGCATCAAACACCACCGCTATGTGGCTTGGTTGCACCTGAGATATCAGGCTTTTCAGCATATTTAACACACCGTACATCGCACCGGTTGGTTCACCGGCAGAATTGGTTAATGGGGGGAATGCGTGAAACGCGCGATATAAATAAGAAGAACCGTCCACTAAGACCAGTGGGTTTGCTGCGATTTGTGCCATAAAAATCTCGTTCAATATAATAAGATGGGCGCATTATAGCGTAAATTCAGAAAGGGCGCGAACGGATAGGATTAGTGATGATGAGCAAAATATATGACGGGAAAGTTTGCCTATGGCATAATATTTCGCACTCAAAAATATCACTTGAAGGGAATACCAT
This sequence comes from Pasteurella sp. WM03, assembly GCF_004570945.1. Classification (NCBI taxonomy): domain Bacteria; kingdom Pseudomonadati; phylum Pseudomonadota; class Gammaproteobacteria; order Pasteurellales; family Pasteurellaceae; genus Pasteurella; species Pasteurella sp. WM03. Next base: position 48,191 of record NZ_SPPO01000003.1, on the reverse strand, counting down.
GTCATTAAAATTGGTTGAAATTGTCGTATTAGGGCAAGTATTACGTTTAAATGTGCCTCAAGATCAAGAAGAGGCATTGCGCCAAGCCGCACGCCATTTAGATGCCTTGGTATCTGAAATGAAAGAAAAAACAGGATTGATTCAGCTTGATCGCGTACTGTCTATTGTCGCGTTGAATTTAAGTTTTGAGCTTACGCAGGAAAAGAATAAAAATGCACAAATTGAAGATGTTTTGAAAACGCGTATTCAGCAGTTGGATCATTCATTGGGGAGTATTCTCTCAACAAGAGAATAATTTGTGAGCAAGATCGCAGATTTCAAAAATAAAGTCTGGCAAAAATGCCTACTTTTCGCTAGTATAACCGCATAAAGATTTCCTGGAATGTTCGCTAATGGGTTATGTCCCTGAGCCGATACTTAAAATCTTATAAATCGGTTTCCCGTCATTGGTGTGTAGGCTTTGCCTTTATTTTCCTTCTGGATAATTAAAGGAATTAAGAAACCTGAAAATGACCTTATCGATTTCCTTGAACCATCGGGTTCAAGGACTGTCACCCACAACGGCATTCCGGGTTCTTTCTTGTTTACCCCTATGAATACTCAGCAACAACGCCAACAAATTCGTCGTCAAATCCGAAAAATTCGCGCAAATTTAACCGCTCTTCAACAGCAACAGGCGGAGCAAGCCGTTACAGGGCAAGCCCTTGATTTAATTGAACATCATCAGGCAATAAATATTGCGTTATATCTTTCTTTTGATGGTGAAATTTCGACCCAATCATTAATAAAAGCACTCTGGAAAAAAAATAATAAAGTGTTTTTGCCCGTTTTGCATCCCTTCGCAAAAAATCACTTACTTTTTTTACAATACTTACCCGATACCCCGATGGTGCAAAATCATTTTGGTATTTGGGAGCCAAAATTGAATGTTCAAAATGTATTGCCACTCAATGAGTTGGATATTCTTTTTACCCCCTTAGTTGCATTCGATAAACAAGGTAATCGTCTTGGAATGGGCGGAGGTTTTTATGATCGAACCTTGCAAAATTGGCAACAAAAATCCTTTCTTCCTATTGGTTTGGCTCACGCTTGTCAGCAAATTGACACATTGCCTATTGAACATTGGGATGTGCCTCTCTTTGATATTTTGGTTGGATAAATCTATCATTTCAATTTAATTGATAGGTAAAATCAAAAATATTTCATTTTTCCCCTTGAAATCATCTCAAATGATCTTACTTACTCGATGTGAATGACAAAAGCCAAATTGAATGTAAGTTAAGAGGGAAAAGAAAAAATGAACATAGAAAAATTTACCACAAAATTTCAACAAGCCTTGAGTGAGGCACAATCGCTTGCTCTTGGCAAAGATAATCAATTTATCGAACCGGTGCATTTATTGACCGCACTTTTAAACCAACAAGATGGCTCGGTTGCCCCGATTTTAACCGCAAGCGGGGTAAATGTTGCCTTATTGCGTAATGAGTTAAATAGCGAACTCAATAAATTGCCGCAAGTTTCCGGCAATGGGGGGGATGTGCAAATTTCCCGTCAATTACTTAACTTATTGAATTTATGCGATAAACTCGCCCAACAAAGACAGGATAAATTTATTTCAAGCGAATTGTTTTTGCTTGCTGCACTGGAAGAACTCGGTTCATTAAAAGACATTTTAACCAAGTGTGGGGCGAAAAAAGAACAAATTGCACAAGCGATTCAACAAATTCGTGGAGGACAAAGCGTGAACGATCAGAATGCAGAAGAAAGCAGACAAGCTCTTGAAAAATATACCATTGATTTAACCAAACGGGCAGAAAGCGGCAAACTTGATCCGGTGATCGGACGTGATGAAGAAATCCGTCGAACCATTCAAGTTTTACAACGCCGGACTAAAAATAACCCGGTTTTAATTGGTGAACCGGGTGTGGGAAAAACAGCCATTGTAGAAGGCTTGGCACAGCGTATTGTCAATGGGGAAGTACCGGAAGGATTGAAAAATAAACGTGTCCTTTCTTTAGATATGGGGGCGTTGATTGCCGGTGCAAAATATCGTGGTGAATTTGAGGAACGCTTGAAAGCGGTATTGAATGAATTAGCAAAAGAAGAAGGTCGAGTCATTCTGTTTATTGATGAAATTCATACTATGGTAGGTGCCGGTAAAACTGATGGTGCCATGGATGCCGGTAATTTGTTAAAACCGAGTTTGGCACGGGGGGAATTGCACTGTGTAGGGGCGACAACCTTAGATGAATATCGTCAATATATTGAAAAAGATGCGGCATTGGAGCGTCGTTTCCAAAAAGTGTTTGTGGACGAACCAAGCGTGGAAGATACTATCGCTATTTTACGTGGTTTAAAAGAACGCTATGAGATTCACCATCATGTCGATATTACCGATCCTGCGATTGTGGCGGCTGCGACACTTTCACATCGTTATATTTCCGATCGCCAATTGCCGGATAAAGCCATTGATTTAATTGACGAGGCGGCATCCAGTATTCGTATGGAAATTGACTCCAAACCGGAACCGCTTGATCGTCTTGAACGTCGCATTATCCAATTAAAATTGGAGCAACAAGCACTGAAAAAAGAAGAAGATGAGGCGAGCCGTAAACGTTTGGAAACCTTAGAAAAAGAACTTGCCGATAAAGAACGTGAATATGCGGAATTAGAGGAAGTATGGAAATCTGAAAAAGCCGCTCTTTCGGGTTCACAGCATATTAAACAAGCACTGGATGCGGCGAAAACCGAAATGGAGCAAGCACGCCGTGCCGGTGATTTAAGTAAAATGTCGGAACTACAATACGGTCGCATTCCTGAATTGGAAAAACAACTTGCTCAAGCCGAAACCAGCGAAGGCAAAGAAATGAGCTTATTGCGTTATCGTGTGACCGATGAAGAAATTGCGGAAGTGCTTTCCAAAGCCACAGGGATTCCGGTGTCCAAAATGATGGAGGGTGAAAAAGAAAAACTGTTGCGGATGGAAGAAGAATTGCACAAACGTGTGATAGGGCAGAACGAAGCGGTGGATGCCGTCGCCAATGCGATTCGCCGTAGCCGTGCCGGACTTTCCGATCCAAACCGCCCGATTGGTTCTTTCTTATTCTTAGGGCCGACCGGTGTAGGGAAAACGGAATTGTGTAAAACTTTGGCAAAATTCCTCTTTGACAGTGATGATGCCATGGTGCGTATTGATATGTCGGAGTTTATGGAAAAACACAGTGTTTCCCGTTTAGTTGGTGCCCCTCCGGGTTATGTGGGTTATGAAGAAGGCGGTTATTTAACCGAAGCAGTACGTCGTCGTCCCTATTCTGTGATTTTACTTGATGAAGTCGAGAAAGCGCACGCTGATGTATTCAATATTTTGTTACAAGTGTTGGATGACGGGCGTTTAACGGATGGACAAGGCAGAACGGTGGATTTCCGTAATACGGTGGTGATTATGACCTCAAACTTGGGTTCCCATTTAATTCAGGAACATCAAGGCGAAGGCTATGAGGAAATGAAAAATAGGGTGATGTCGGTGGTGGGGCAACATTTCCGTCCGGAATTTATCAACCGTATTGATGAAACCGTGGTGTTCCACCCGTTGGCGAAAGAGAATATCCGTGCCATTGCAAGCATTCAATTAGAACGTCTGGCAAAACGTATGGAAAGCCGTGGTTATGAAATTGTATTCAGCGAAGGACTCATTGATTTCATTGGTGAAGTAGGCTATGACCCGGTTTATGGCGCACGCCCGTTAAAACGTGCGATTCAGCAAGAGATCGAAAATCCATTGGCACAACAAATCCTTTCCGGTCAATTACTGCCAAGCAGTGTGGTGACTGTGGATTATGCTGATGGCAAGGTTGTCGCAAAACAATAAATCCAAAATACAAAAAGTGCGGTCATTTTTAACCGCACTTTTTTTGTTCTAAATTGATTAGCCCCCTAACGCCCGTTGTAAACTCTGCGTCCATGCCATTTTGAAAGCAGGATCTTTGGCGAAGAGTTTATAAAGTTCCAATTCATCACGATGTCGCTCACTCATCACATCACGCAAAATTTGCTCAAAAGCAAGTCCACGCGTGTGAATATCAGGGTTGTTTTTATATTTTTGCTCAAAGTCTTTATGCTTACGGATTCGTTCGGTGATGTTTATGAATTTCACCCGTTGTTCTTCCGGTGTTGCACTCCAGCCTTGAAACCAGCGTTCATTAAAGGTTTTAATAATTTCATCGATTGGATCTTTTTCTTCATCTTCAGTATATCCTCCTCGCGGATTTGGATTTTGTGGTGCAAGTTCAGATTCGCTATCATCTAATTTAATCCTGTAATTGAGTCGATTACGAGCCAGACCATAAGTGCTTAAATCTACCGCATTCAAGATTTCGTCAAATTCATCTTTTGGATCTTGCACTTTTAATTTCGGTACGAGAAATTTGAGGAACCAGTACAGTTTTTCCCAACCAATATTTTCAAAATTAATGATCGACGCCATTTGTCCGTAGATTTTTAAAAATTGTTTTGCCTTAACTTTAAAATCCACTTTATCGGCTTGTGCCAATCCTACATCCGAATCAAAGCGCTGAACGGCAACATCAATTATTGCGCTTAATTGATCGGACGGAAGATTGGCAAAATAACCTTCGGTAAATTCATTCACTTCCGCTTGTTCATACACGCCCGTTTCATCAAGTTGAGTTTTTAAATCGTGCAATACATTGACGTCGGTTTCTTCAGATAAGGTTGTTGAAGTATAAAATGGGTCGAAGGCCTTTTTAATATCATCAACGGAATTGAAAAAATCGAGTACAAACAAATCTTCCGAGCGTTTGCCAAGTTTATTGGCACTTCGATTCAGGCGTGACAAGGCTTGTACACAAAGTACGCCGGATAACTTTTTATCCACATACATCGCACATAATTTGGGCTGGTCAAAGCCCGTCAAATATTTATTCGCTACGACCAATAAACGGTATTCATCTTTATTAAAATAATCTTTGGTTTCATTTTCGGCAAAGCTATTCATTTCTGCTTCAGTATATTCCACACCGTCCACCATTTTACTGCCGGAAAAAGCAATAGCAATTTTGAACGGATTACCACGTATTGTTAGCAAATGGTTTAAGGCTTGAAAATAGCGAATCGCTGTTTCAATATTTTGCGTAACAACCATCCCTTTTGCCTTGCCTTTTAGTTTCTTACGGTTGAACACTTGTCCAATAAAGTGATCCAACATCACTTCCGCTTTGGTCTCAATAGTTTGTTTTGAACGTTCTACAAAAGCTCGTAAACGGCGTTGCGCATTTTTGCTGTCAAATTCCGGGTTGTCTTCAATGGATTTTTGGATTTCATAGAAACTCTGATAAGTGGTGTAGTTGGCGATCACATCTAAAATAAACCCCTCTTCAATTGCCTGCTTCATTGAATACAGATGGAAAGGTTTGAATTTTCCATCAGCTTGCTTTTCGCCAAATTTTTCTAATGTGCTATTTTTCGGTGTCGCTGTGAAAGCAAAATATGAAGCATTGCCGCGCATTTTACGGGATTGCATTGTTTGCAAAATTAAATCTTGAACATCTTCCGCATCAAGATCCGTCATTTTTCCCATCACCTTATTCATATTGTCGTGAGCTGAGCCTGATTGAGAGCTGTGCGCTTCATCAATAATTACGGCAAATTGCCTGTCATTTAAATCGGCAATGCCATCTACAATAAACGGGAATTTTTGAATGGTGGTAATAATAATTTTCTTGCCTTGTTCAAGGGATTGACGTAACTCGGCAGAACTCAATGCCGGTGCGATGATATTTTTTACCTCAGAAAAATCTTTGATATTGTCGCGTAACTGCTTATCTAACAAACGGCGATCCGTCACTACAATCACCGAGTCAAAAATTGGGCAATCAAGGGCACGCCCATTGGCAGCAGTATTATTTTGCGGATAAGTTTCAATTAATTGATATGCCAGCCACGTAATGGAATTAGATTTACCCGACCCCGCAGAATGTTGAATTAAATAACGCTTACCCACACCATGTTCACCCACATCAGCGATTAAACGGCGCACTACATCTAACTGATGATAACGTGGGAAAAAGAGCGTACGTTTTTCCAATGGATCTTTTGCTGAACCGTCCAGACGCATAAAATGTTGAATAATATTGGCAAGGCTTTGCTTGGTAAAAACTTGCTCCCACACATAAGCCGTGCGAAATCCATTTGGATTGGGCGGATTGCCTTTGCCAAAATTATTCCCTAAATTAAAAGGCAAAAAGAAAGTATCCGCACCGGCAAGTTTCGTTGTCATATAGGCTTCTTCGGTATCCATAGCAAAATGCGCTAAACAACGTCCAAATTGAAAGAGCGGTTGGTTTGTGTCACGTTTTTTATATTGTGCTTGCGCATCAAAATGTGCTGTTTGCCCTGTCCAGTGATTTTTTAATTCAATCGTAATGATCGGTAATCCATTGATAAATAATGCCATATCAACCGTTTCACCGGTGACACTTGAATAAGGCACTTGGCGCATACAGCTAAATAAATTTAGTGCAAAATTCGACCGCACTTTTTCGCCACTGCTAGCAAGCGGAACAGGATAAAGCAAATCAAAATGTGCATTATCAATATCCAAGCCTTTTTTCAACACATGCAATACGCCCAATTTTTTAATTTGGCGATCTAAGCGTTCTAAAATTTTACGCTGCCAATCATTGGGATTAAGCTCACGAAAACGCATCAACTCTTCTTTTTGGCTGTTTTGCAGAAATTGCCAAAATAAGCGGCGATCGATAGCAAATTGTGCATCGAAATCTTGCGAAAACGCCAATAAGAAGCCATGGTGTTTCGGTGAATAAAACGCACCGGGTTCATTGATCTGATTTTCTATATTTTCCCGCCAAGTACCGGTTAAGGCTTTTTCAATGGCGATTTCCAAATCTTTTTCCTTTGTTCCTGAAACCATGTTTTTACTCTTTTACAAACGATTTAAAGATGATGTTTTTGTTTAAAATCAATTTTGCTTGCACAGAATGGATTATTTTGAGTGAGTTTTGCATAAAATCGATTTATTGTGTTGTACAATCACACTCTCACCTTCCCTGTTACCACATCATTAATCAACACACTTTTGTATTCTTTGAGTTTTTCGATGTGTTGCTGTTTTAATGAAATCGCATGGTCGATTTTGGTAGTTTGTTCATCGAGGTATTGGGCGATTTTTTGTTGTTCAGGAATTGGGGGAAGAGCAATTTTTTGATTGCGATATTTATCCATATCAAGACTTGGAACAGCACCAGGATTAGTGAATCGGTCAAAATCTAAAGCGCAGTGTAAATAATAACCAAATAATAAATCTGATTTCTTTATTTCTATTCCTAAACAATTATTATCAATAATAGAATCTTCTAATAAGATTTTTCTATGATTTTTTCTTAATGCCTCTCCAATTTTAGCTGTGACAATAGAATTTTTAGGAACAATATTCCATTTTCTTAATTTAGTTACCTGATTACTAACAGCATTATTCCACTTCACTATATATTTATCTTGATTTTCAGAAAAATCACTCACTTTTAAGAAAGGTATATTTCCATTTTTACCTTGTGATTCAATTGGAAAACCATTTCCTGAATGTTCTTTTATAAGTTTTTTCATTGGAATAATTTCCCAATGATTTGGCACTTCCCCAATCCATTCCACGCCCGAATCTTTCATCTCCACATTAGAATCTAGCCCTTTTGTGACCGCACTTTGGATTAGAATTTGTTTGTGTTCTTTTAATAGCTCAATCTGTTTTTCAGCCAATGAAATCGCGTGATCGATTTTGGTGGTTTTATCGTCGAGGTATTGGGCGATTTTTTGTTGTTCTTCATCAGATGGAATTACAAATGGAATAAATTTCATTCGGCTTTTAGATAAATCCCATTGACCAATTCTCACGCCGTCCGATGCCATTCCGAAAAAAGAAACATAAATTTTGCTTCTTATTGCCCAGTGAAAAAATACTGGATTAACTGATTTAATAAAATCAAAAATATAATAAGCAGGGCTAACAATACCAGTAAAATTTGATACGCCATAAGAACCTTGCCAAGCCTTCATTTTATTCATTCCAAATTGACCTTTTTTTAAGACCTTATAATTGCTTAAATCATCAGGAATAAAATTATGATTGCTTTCTAGATCTTCTACATCACGTTTAATTACACCTAATTCTCTTGTTATAGATAATAAGGGCAAATCAGGACGATTTTTTTCTGATACAGGCAAAAGTATTTTTCCCAATGAACTAACCTCCCAATGACTTGGCACTTCTTCAATCCATTCCACACCCGAATCTTTATAACTTTCATATCGCTTCATTTGTAAAAATTCCTTAAAATCTGACCGCACTTTTGTCGTAAGATAAAACTTGTTGCATACCATGGCATAGATGCGTATAGCGTGATGTTTATCGTTTATCTTTTAATTGTTTTATCTCTTTTTGCCAATTTTCCAAGATTTTCAAATCTTCACTCTCAGTTTGGCGTAGTTTCTGTTGTTTTCTGGCTTGATCGAATAATGTGTATTGCTCATGGGTAAAGGTTTCCATTTGTTTTTTGGTTCGTTTACCGCTACCTTGTAGAATAGGAAATCCATTAAATTCTATCAAGTTATCTACATTGTTTCGCCAGAATGATAAAGTCAGATCTTTATTGTTTTTTACACGTAATTCTGCACTTTCTAAGAAAATCATCACTAATCGGTTCAGTGAATCTAATTCATCATTTGAGAGATAATTTTTGGCAATTACAATATCGCCTTTACGCACAACAGAACCTTTCCAGGCGGTTAATCCCATATTCGGCGAGTTTGCGTCAGCGCGTTTGCATATTAATTCAGCGGAAGTTTGCTTGGTGATGGCATAAATCAATTTATTTTGAGTTTCGGCAAAAAACATTTGGGTGTTTTTGTCGCTTTTATCGTAATCGCTTGATATGCTAAATAATTCTCGAATTTTTTGATAAAAACGCATTTCACTGGCTCGAATCTCGCGAATTTGTTCCAGTAATTCATCAAAATAATCTAATCGACCTTGAGGATTTTTTAACCGTTCTTTATCAACCAAAAAACCTTTTTCTAAATAACTGCGCAATTGCGTGTTTGCCCAACGTCGAAATTGCACGCCACGTGGACTACGCACCCGAAATCCAACTGCTAAAATCATATCAAGCGAGTAATGTTTCACTTGATATTGTTTGCTGTCCTGAGCAGTTATTAAATAATCCTTAATAACTGAATCTGCCTCTAACTCTTTGTCTTGTAATATATTTTTTATGTGGGTGGTTATATTTTGCACAGAGGTGTCAAAAAGTTCTGCCAATTGATTTTGTGTAAGCCAGGCTTCGTTTTCAATCACCAATAACGCTACATTAGCCTTGCCGTCATCGGTGTTATAAATAATTAAATCATTCATAGTTTTTATAAAATTCTTCAAAATCTGACCGCACTTTTAACCCAAAATTTCACAAATCAACCCATCCGTCTGCCTTTCTAAGGCTAAAATATCTTGCGCGACTTCAGAAAGGCTACGGAGCGGTTTGTGGCGGTAGAAATATTTATTGAAGCTGATTTCATAGCCGATTTTTATGCTGTCTAAATTGACCCAAGCCTCCGAGACATGGGGTTGTACCTCGGTTTTGAAGTAATGATGAATGGATTGTTTCAGCGGGATTGATTCACTGTCACGCAGTTCGCTTGCGCTTTCGTATTGGATAAATTCGCCTATTTTTTCTGTGGCGTAATAACCGAAATCGGCAAGTTCTTCAATCTTGCAGTCAAGGCGTTTACATAAGGCTTCGAGTTCTTGAGGTTTAAGTTTTAGGGTTTTAGCGATCACTTTTTCAGCATTTTCGTTATACCAACTGACAGCATTGAAAATCGCTTTTTTCTCTGTGGCGGATAGGCTGATTTTTTCTGCTTTTAGATATTTTTCCACTGTTTGTTTAAACAAGTTGAAATCATCAAATTGTTGCTCGCCAAAATGAGCGAATAATTTGTTCGCCGTGTTGAAAAGTGCGGTAGATTTTTCCCAAGTTTTTACATCAAGCAATTTGGCTTTTGCCTTGTTATTTAATGCAATGCCTTGTGCTTCACACCATGCGGTGATGTCTTGTTCTGCACTTGTCAAGGTTGTTTGATTGTAAATATTTTCACCATATTGTTGATAAAGATATTGCATAGGCTCAAACAAGGCTTTGTCAAATCTTAATGTGGCAATATTTTCCGCAGTGAATTTTGCGCTACGGCGTTCCGGGCGTTCAATAGTGACTTTGTAATAACCGAAATCTTGGTTATCAAAAATTTGTGAAGCCAAACCTTCTTCATTATTTCTACGGGAAAGTGCGGTGAAATTTAAGTAAGTTTTTGTGATTTCAGTGATGTGTTCCGGCGCAAACTCACAGTTTTTATCACCTAGATTTTTGCGTAGCTTCCTAAACAGCGAACTGGCATCAATGAGTTGTACTTTGCCTTGTCGATGTGCCGGTTTATTGTTGGAAAGCAACCAAATATAGGTGGTGATCCCGGTGTTGTAGAAAAGGTTATTCGGGAGTTGCACGATGGCATCAAGTAAGTCATTTTCAATAATAAAGCGGCGGATATTGCTTTCTCCCGATCCAGCATCGCCCGTAAAAAGGCTTGAGCCATTATGAACAGAAGCAACGCGACTACCAATTTTATTGTCTTTCGGTGATTTCATTTTACTCACCATTTCCATCAGGAAGAGCAACTGGCCATCGCTTGAACGTGGTGTAGCATCAAGGGATTCCTCTTTGCCCCAATAATCCGGCAAGGATACTTTAAAGCGACTATCAATTACACCGTTGCCATCTTTAATAAAGGCTTGATCGCCGCTCCAGCTTTTGCCATAAGGCGGGTTGGAAAGCATAAAATCAAAATAATGTCCGTGGAAAGTATCGGTGGCAAGCGTAGAACCCACTTTGATATTTTCAGGGTTGTCGCCTTTAATGAGCATATCGGATTTGCAAATAGCATAGGTTTCATCATTGATTTCTTTGCCAAACAGCAAGATGGAACGATCGCCTTGTGATGACGATAAAGGATATTTCTCTTCAATAAAATTTTGCGATTCAGTGAGCATTCCACCGCTGCCACATGCCGGATCGTAAATGGTAATAATTGCCGGAATTTGCCTTTTAAGCGGATCAAACACAAGGTGTGTCATAAGTTCGATCACTTCACGTGGAGTAAAGTGTTCGCCCGCTTCTTCATTGTTTTCTTCATTAAATTTGCGAATCAATTCTTCAAACACATAACCCATACCAAGATTGGTCAATGCAGGTAGTGTGTTGCCGTCGGGATCTTGTTGAGGATTTGGCGTAAGGTTGATATAAGGCGAAACAAATTTTTCTAGCACACCTAATAAGACGTTTTTGTTCGACATATGGCGGATTTGTTCACGTAATTTGAAGCAATTGATGATTTCCTGTACGTTGGCACTGAAACCATCTAAATATTCTTCAAAATTCGCCAACATATATTGCGGTGTATTGCTTGCGGTTTGATAAAGGGTTTTGAGTGTCCATTTTGAGGTGTTGTAAAACACATAACCGCTCGTTTTTTCAAGCTGTAGATGATCAAGTTCGGTAAAGCCTAGCTCTTCTTTCTGATAGTGTACCTCTTCTAGTACTGCGCCTTTGTTTGGTTCAAGTAGTGTATCTAAGCGACGCAATACAAACATCGGCAAAATCACATCGCGATATTTTCCTCGTACATATACATCACGTAGGCAGTCATCGGCAATACTCCAGATAAAAGAAACGAGTTTGTTGTGAACTGAATGATCCATAATATTTATCCTAAATTTTATTTGTTATTTTCTGTTTAAAACTAAAAACCGGCAAGCATAAGGATTATTCTCGTCTTTTTCGCAATACTCCTCAAATTCAATATGCCATTCATCCCAATTTAATTCAGGGAAAAAGGTATCGCCGTCAATTTCCGCTTGAATTTGGGTTAAATAGAGTTTATCCGCTTGGGGTAAATATTGTTTAAACAGTTCACCCCCGCCTATCAGCATAATTTCTTCAGAATCTTTGACAAAATCAACCGCACTTTCAAGGCTGTTTTTCCAGATGACGCCCTCGTGTTCAAAAGGTTTGCGCGAAAGCACAATATTCACCCGTTTGGGGAGAGGGCGACCAATACTCTCAAAGGTTTTACGCCCCATAATGACAGGTTTTCCGGTAGTATTTTTTCTAAACCAAGCAAGGTCAGCCGGTAGATGCCAAGGCATTTGATTGTCTTTGCCGATTACATGGTTAAGGGTTGTTGCGACAATTAAACTGAACGTCATAAAAGCTCCTTGTTGAATTGCTGAACAATATATCACAGCACAATATAAATTTAATGCTTTTTAATGAGTTTAGTGCTAACGTATGCGGCATTTTTTGATAATTAAAAAGGGTTAATAAAATGAATAAAACCATTGTTGTGAAGTTCGGTACCAGCACCTTAACCCAAGGTTCACCCAAATTAAATTCGCCACATATGATGGAAATTGTGCGACAAATTGCACAACTTCATCATGAGGGCTTTCGTATTGTGATTGTGACCTCCGGTGCCATTGCCGCAGGTCGCCATTATTTGAACCACCCGCAATTACCGCCAACCATTGCATCGAAACAATTACTTGCCGCTGTGGGTCAAAGCCAGCTCATTCAAGCGTGGGAAAAATTGTTTGCGATTTATGATATTCATATCGGTCAAATTTTACTGACTCGTGCGGATATTGAAGATCGCGAGCGTTTTCTTAATGCCCGTGATACGTTGCATGCGCTTTTGGATAATCACATTATCCCTGTCATTAATGAAAACGATGCGGTGGCAACGGCGGAAATTAAAGTCGGGGATAACGATAATTTGTCTGCGTTGGTGGCAATTTTGGTGCAAGCGGAACAACTTTATCTTTTAACAGATCAACAAGGTTTATTTGATAGCGATCCACGTAAAAATCCTAATGCAAAACTCATTCCGGTGGTGGATAAAATCACCGATCATATTCGTTCGATAGCCGGTGGCAGCGGTACGAATCTTGGTACGGGGGGGATGAGTACGAAAATCATCGCGGCAGATGTGGCAACACGTTCCGGTATTGAAACGATTATTGCGCCGGGTAACCGTTCAAATGTGATTGTAGATTTGGCTCATGAACAGGAGATTGGCACGAAGTTCACCGCCCATCATACCGATCGTTTGGAATGTCGTAAGCAATGGTTATTTGCTGCGCCTTCAGCCGGTGTGGTCACCATTGATGACGGTGCAGAGCAAGCCATGCTTGTGCAAAATAAATCGCTTTTGCCTGCTGGAATTGTGGCAGTGGAAGGTCGTTTTTCCCGTGGTGAAGTGGTGAAAATTCGTAATCAGGCAGGCAAAAATATTGCACTTGGTATGCCTCGCTATAACAGTGATGCGTTATTGTTAATCAAGGGAAAAAAATCTCAAGAAATTGAAGCGATTTTAGGCTATGAATATGGCGCGGTTGCCCTTCACCGTGACGATATGATTATTTTATAGCTCGTTTCCTGTTATGTTGGTTTTATGACAATAACAATCTTTGTTGAGTGAGTTACAGCAAACAGTTTGTTGTGTAATACCTGGGCTCTGTTATTTTATGCGAAATAAGGGCGAACTAAAAGCTCGCCCATTGGGGGTAGTAAGAATGGATGACCGTTTTATGATTCAATTTCCCCACAGAACCGATACCCCTCACCATGAACCGTCACAATAATTTCGGGGGTATTTGGGTGATCTTCAAAATGTTTACGAATACGGCGAATTGTGACGTCCACAGTACGATCTTGAGGCTTTAGCTCACGTCCTGTCATCTTTTTTAACAATTCTTGACGGCTTTGTAATTTTCCTGGGTTTTCACAGAAATGTAACATTGCCCGAAACTCGCTACGGGGGAGTTTGAATTCAGCACCTTCAGGGGTGATCAAACTATGGCTATTTAAATTGAGCATCCAACCATTGAATCGGTAAAATTCACGTTCTTTGTGGTTTTCTTTTTCAGTTTGTTGCATGACTCTATGTAACAAATTGCGTGCACGAATGGTTAATTCTCGAGGATTAAAAGGTTTCGTAAGGTAATCATCAGCCCCAATTTCTAACCCTAAAATTTTATCTACCTCATTGTCACGTCCGGTTAGGAAGATTAAAGGTAAATTGGCATATTCGCGTAATTCCCGAGCGAGTAAGAGCCCATTTTTACCGGGTAAATTAATATCCATGACGACTAGATTAACTATGTTATTTTTTAAAATCTCATGCATTTCAGCACCATTTTGTGCTTCAAGAACGCTGTAGCCTTCTGCTTCAAAAATGCCTTTTAAGGTATTACGGGTAACAGCTTCATCTTCAACGAGGAGAATTTGGGGCGTTGCCATATTTCAATCCTTTTAATTAATTTGAGAGATGGTTTATTTTATCTTTGTAACATTGTTGTAACAACGGAAAAGTTCGGTTATTTTTTATGATCTTTTTATTTTATGATCTAAATCATACTTTTTTAGTTTTTAGAATTTCTTTATGCTAGAATTTTTCCTTCTCTCAATTTACGTTTTCACCTATGAAAAAATACTTTCTTTTGCTTGTGTTGGTTTTTAGTGCATTTGCAAGCCAAGCCGGGTTATTCAATAATAAAGCGTCTTTTTTAAATGTTGATGACGCGTTTCCTCTTTCAGCTCAGATTTCACAAGATAAAAAACAACTTTCTATTCGTTGGGATATCGCAGAAGGCTACTACCTTTACCAAGATAAAATCAGCGCAAAAATAGGCTCTGAGCCTCAATCCCTTTCAATGAATTTCAACCAAAATGCAGAAATACACGAAGATCCTTATTTTGGAAGAGTCGCCGTTTTTACTAAGCCTTTAGTGGCTTACGTTTCCGGCGAAACCTTTAGGGATAATCAGAATATTGAGATTTCCTATCAGGGGTGTACGGAAGGATTTTGCTATCCGCCGGAAGTCAAAATCTTGAAAGTAGGGGATTTACCCATTGTTTCTGTGGAAGAAAAAACACCGCAAAATTCAACCGCACTTTTAGCGGAACAAGATCGTTTAGCGGCAGGCTTGTTCCAAAGTAAATATGCGGCATTCGGTTTTTTCTTACTTGGGCTGGGGCTAGCTTTTACTCCTTGTGTATTACCGATGTTGCCTTTGCTTTCCTCTATTGTCATTGGTCAGCAACAACGCCCAAATATGCTACGGGCTTTTTCTCTTAGTTTTCTTTATGTGCAAGGTATGGCGCTCACTTATACCTTGCTTGGGCTTGCTGTGGCTGCAATCGGACTACCGTTCCAAATTGCTTTGCAACATCCTTATGTGATGATTGGGCTTTCCGTGCTATTTATATTGCTTGCATTATCCATGTTTGGCGTATTTACCTTACAGTTGCCAAGCGCCTTACAAACCAAACTCAATGTATTGAGCCAAAAACAAACTTCCGGTGCGTTTGGTGGGGTTTTTTTAATGGGAATGATCGCTGGTTTGGTTGCTTCTCCTTGCACTTCGGCACCACTTTCCGGTGCATTGCTTTATGTGGCGCAAAGCGGTGATTTGGTGACGGGAGCAATCACGCTCTATTTGTTGGCGTTGGGCATGGGAATCCCGCTTATTCTTATCACCTTATTCGGTAATAAAATTTTGCCAAAATCAGGGGAGTGGATGAATACGGTTAAACACAGTTTTGGCTTTGTGATGCTCGCCTTGCCGGTATTTCTGCTTTCCCGTATTTTGCCTGAGGCGTGGGAACCTCGTTTATGGGCGTTATTAGCAAGTTCTTTCTTTGTTTGGTTTGCTTTGCAAATGCCTAAAAATGGTCTGGGTTATGCAGTGAAGGTACTTTCATTCGTTTGTGCCATGATGGCAGTACAGCCTTTGCAAAATCTCATCTGGCAAGAGCAATCCGGTCTGCAAAGTGCGGTCAATAATCCGGAAATTTCTCATATAAAATTTCAACGTATTCAAAATTTACAAGAATTAGATGAGGCATTAGCGAAAAATCCCCATAACATGGCCTTGCTGGATTTATATGCGGATTGGTGCGTAGCTTGTAAAGAGTTTGAACGTTATACCTTTAGCGATAAAAGGGTGCAGAATGCTTTTGAAAAAATTTTGTTACTGCAAGTAGATATGACAAAAAACAGCGCTGAAAATAAAGCTATTATGGAACGCTATCAGGTATTAGGTTTACCCACAATTTTATTTTTGGATCGTTCAGGGAAGGAAATTTCAGGTAGCCGCATAACCGGTTTTATGGATGCGGAGCACTTTTTGAATTGGATAAATCAAGTAGGGAATTAAGTTATTTTTAACCTAAAGTAAAAAGTCTTTTTCAAACTTTGCGCTTGTTTGATAAAACCTTAGTCGCTATGATTTGCGCAATTTTTCATTTATTTTTAAACAAGGAAACTTTATGAACAATCTTGAAAAATTTCGTCCTTATGCTTTGGCGTTATTACGTGTTGTTGCCGCTTATATGTTTATTCTGCATGGCACTGCTAAATTTTGGGAATTTCCTATTTCGATGACAGGTGGTAATGGTGCGGTTGCCGACCCACTAATGATTGTCGGAGGGGTGATTGAAATTGTCGGCGGTATTCTAGTGTTGTTAGGTCTATTTACCCGCCTTGCAGCCTTTATTTTATCTGGGCAAATGGCGTATGCTTACTTCTTTATGCATGCGGCGAAAGGGGGATTATTCTTCCCACTCGCAAATGGTGGCGAACTGGCGTTGCTTTATTCTGTTGTTTTCTTCTATTTTGTTTTTGCAGGTGCCGGAGCATTGGCATTAGACAATAAATTTAAGAAAAACTAATAGTTAGATTTTATCGTTTTCTTCCTCAGATTGCCCACGTAACGTGGGCTTTTCTCTAAAATGCTTTCTGTTTTGACCGCACTTTCTCTTTCAACTGATTTTCTTGAATCTTTTCTATATTTACGCAACCGTTTGCGTTATAATCTGCGCGCTTATTTTTTTAACCTATTTATGAAAGGAAAATGTAATGACAGATCGTCCTATTCGTCAGGCTTTATTAAGTGTTTCAGATAAAACCGGTATCGTGGAATTTGCCCAAGGGCTTGTGCAACGTGGCGTAAAATTGCTTTCAACCGGCGGTACGGCAAAACTCTTAGAACAAAATGGTTTGTCTGTGACGGAGGTCTCTGAGTATACGGGATTTCCTGAGATGATGGATGGTCGTGTGAAAACCTTGCATCCGAAAGTACATGGTGGAATTTTGGGGCGTCGTGGAACGGATGATGTCGTCATGCAACAGCATGGTATTGAAGGCATTGATATGGTGGTGGTCAATTTATATCCCTTTGCACAAACCGTTGCAAAGCCGGATTGCACGTTGGAAGATGCGGTGGAAAATATTGATATTGGCGGCCCGACTATGGTGCGTTCTGCTGCGAAAAACCACAAAGATGTTGCTATTGTTGTGAATAATAAGGATTTTAATGCAATCCTATCGGAAATGGATCAACATCAAAATAGCTTAACGCAGGAAACCCGTTTTGATCTTGCTATCAAAGCCTTTGAACATACCGCACAGTATGATTCAATGATTGCCAATTATTTCGGTCAGCTTGTTAAGCCTTATCATGTGGCAGCTGAAGAGGATTTAGAGGCGAAGTGCGGTCAATTTCCACGGACGTTAAACCTAAATTTTGTGCGAAAACAAACCATGCGATATGGTGAAAACGCTCACCAAAATGCGGCGTTTTATGTGGATCTTAACGTGAAAGAAGCGAGCGTAGCAACGGCGACACAATTACAAGGCAAGGCTCTTTCTTATAACAATATTGCTGATACTGATGCTGCCCTTGAATGTGTGAAAGAATTTGATGAGCCCGCTTGTGTGATTGTGAAACACGCTAATCCGTGTGGCGTGGCATTAGGAAAAGATATTTTGGAAGCTTACAATCGTGCTTATCAAACCGATCCGACTTCCGCTTTTGGTGGAATCATCGCCTTTAACCGTGAACTGGACGAAAAAACCGCGACTGAAATTGTAGAACGCCAATTTGTGGAAGTGATTATTGCACCGAAAGTATCAGCAGAAGCTATCGAGGTGGTAAAACGCAAGAAAAATGTTCGATTGCTTGAATGCGGAGAATGGCAAGAACGTACTCAGCGTTTAGACTTCAAACGTGTAAATGGCGGTTTATTGGTACAAGATGCGGATTTAGGCATGGTCGGTTTGGACGATTTAAAAGTAGTGAGCAAACGTCAACCGACGGAACAGGAACTCAAAGATTTATTATTCTGCTGGAAAGTAGCGAAGTTCGTGAAATCCAATGCGATTGTCTACGCCAAAAATAACCAAACCATCGGCATTGGCGCAGGCCAAATGAGCCGTGTTTATTCCGCTAAAATTGCAGGTATTAAAGCGCAGGACGAAGGGTTAGAAGTTTCAGGGTGTGTCATGGCATCCGATGCTTTCTTCCCATTCCGTGACGGCATTGATGCCGCGGCAAAAGTGGGAATCCAATGTGTGATCCATCCGGGTGGTTCAATGCGTGATCAGGAAGTGATTGATGCGGCGGATGAGCATGGGATGGTGATGGTGTTGACTGGGATGAGACATTTTAGGCACTAAATATGATGGTATTTCGCTCTTTCAATTTTTGAAAGAGCGAGTTCATTTTCTTTGCTTGCCCAAAGAAAACGAACCAAAAGAAAAGGCACCCCGCTTTTCCTTATTTCCTTTGCCTCATTGGATTTGCTTCACAGAAATTTTCTGAACTCGCTACGCTCAAACAGACGAAAATTTCCTACAAATTCAATTCAGCAAAGGCGGAAAAGAAGGGAACCGATTTGTTCTTTTTTGATTTAAAGTGCGGTTAAAATTTTAGATATTCTTATATCTTAAAAATATTGTCAAAACTAACCGCACTTTTCAAATGATGTGCCGATTAATTCGGGGCCCCATATAAATCGCCTTTGCGACTTGGCATTTTTAGCTAAATTTGTACTGTTTGAGCGTAGCGAGTTTACAAATTTAGCGTTAAGAAAATGACAATAAAGCAAAGATTAGTGATTTAACTGGGGCGTGTTTTCTTTGCCTACTTTCTTTTACAAGAGTAAAAGAAAGTAGGTCGCTTTCAGGCGAAACCCGAATAAAATCAAAAAACACTTTTGACAACCACAACATAAACATTATAAGGATCATCATGAATATTTTAATCATCGGAAACGGCGGTCGTGAACACGCGCTTGCTTGGAAAGCGGCTCAATCTCCACTAGCCAAAAAAGTTTTTGTCGCACCCGGCAACGCAGGAACGGCACTGGAAAGCAACATTGAAAACGTTAATATTGCTGTTACTGATATTCCGGCACTTGTTAAATTCGGGCAAGATAATCAAATCGACTTAACCATTGTTGGCCCTGAAGCACCCTTAGTTATTGGTGTGGTGGATGCATTTCGTGCCGCCGGATTAAAAATTTTCGGGCCAACACAAGCCGCAGCGCAATTAGAGGGGTCGAAAGCGTTTACTAAAGATTTCCTGGCTCGCCACAAAATCCCAACAGCAGAATATCAAAATTTCACAGAGGTAGAACAGGCATTAGCATATTTGAGGGAAAAAGGCGCGCCGATTGTCGTGAAAGCAGATGGTTTGGCTGCCGGTAAAGGCGTGATTGTCGCGATGACATTACAAGAAGCGGAAGCGGCGGTACGTGATATGTTATCGGGCAATGCCTTTGGTGAGGCGGGTAGCCGAGTAGTGATCGAAGAGTTTTTAGCGGGTGAAGAAGCCAGTTTTATTGTGATGGTGGATGGCAAAAATGTTGAACCGATGGCAACCAGTCAAGATCATAAACGCGTGGGTGAGAACGATACTGGGTTGAATACAGGTGGAATGGGCGCTTATTCACCTGCACCGGTGGTGACACCAGAGATTCACGATCGCATTATGCAGGAAGTCATTTATCCGACTGTGAACGGCATGGCGGCGGAAGGGAATGTTTACACCGGTTTCTTATATGCCGGTTTAATGATTATGCCGAACGGCCAACCGAAAGTGATCGAATTTAACTGCCGTTTTGGTGATCCGGAAACCCAACCAATTATGTTGCGTTTAGAGTCCGATCTGGTTGAGCTTTGTCTTAAAGCTTGTGAAGGCAAGTTAGATGAAATTCAATCCCAATGGAATCCAAAGGCTTCCTTGGGCATTGTATTAGCGGCGGAAGGCTATCCGGGTGATTATCGTAAAGGCGATGAAATTATCGGTTTGCCGCAAAGTGCGGTCGAAAATGAAAAAGTTTTCTTAGCTGGCGTAGAGGCCAAAGAGGGGAAATTACTGACCAATGGCGGTCGTGTATTATGTGCCACAGCCTTAGGCGATAGCGTATTTGAAGCACAACAAAAAGCCCTGAAAATCGCAGAACAAATCCAATGGATCGGTCGTTTTTATCGCCGTGATATTGGTTATCGTGCGGTTCAGCGTGAGCAGGAAAAATAAAAGGAAAATGACTGCACTTTTCTTATGAATCTTTTTCATTTCTTAGATGAAAAAATATGTACTAAATTTTAATTAAGTTTAAATCAATAAGCGGTTACACTATAGATCGCAATCACATAACAGGAGAACACAATGTTTACTAAAAATATGAATATCGCTGACTACGATCCGGTATTATGGCAAGCGATTCAAGATGAAAACCGCCGTCAGGAAGAACATATCGAATTAATTGCGTCTGAAAACTATGCTAGCCCGCGTGTCATGGAGGCGCAAGGGTGTCAATTTACCAATAAATATGCGGAAGGCTACCCGGGCAAGCGTTATTATGGCGGCTGTGAATATGCGGACATTGTGGAACAACTCGCTATTGATCGTGCAAAAGAGTTATTCGGTGCCGATTATGTGAATGTTCAACCGCACTCAGGCTCTCAAGCCAATGCGGCAGTGTACGGTGCATTAATTAATGCAGGCGATACTATCCTAGGAATGGACTTGGCTCATGGTGGTCATTTAACACACGGTGCAAAAGTGAGTTTCTCAGGTAAAATTTATAACTCGGTGCTTTACGGTATCACTGCGGATGGTTTGATTGATTACGAAGATGTGCGCCAAAAAGCATTGGAATCTAAACCAAAGATGATTGTAGCCGGTTTCTCTGCTTACTCTCAGGTAGTTGATTGGGCGAAGATGCGTGAAATTGCCGATGAAGTTGGGGCATATTTATTTGTGGATATGGCACACGTCGCAGGATTAGTTGCTGCGGGATTATATCCAAATCCATTACCGCACGCCCATGTCGTGACTACAACGACCCATAAAACCCTTGGCGGTCCACGTGGCGGTTTAATTCTTTCTTCTTGCGGTGATGAAGAAATCTATAAAAAATTACAATCCTCCGTATTCCCGGCGAATCAAGGTGGCCCGTTAGTTCACATAATTGCAGCAAAAGCGGTATGTTTTAAAGAAGCTTTAGAGCCGGAATACAAAGTGTATCAAGCCAATGTGTTGAAAAATGCGAAGGCAATGGTAGAAGTATTTAAACAACGTGGTTTTGATGTGGTATCAAAGGGTACGGAAAATCACTTGTTCTTGGTGAGTTTCATTAAACAAGGCTTAACCGGTAAAGCGGCTGATGCGGCATTAGGTAAAGCAAACATCACTGTGAATAAAAACTCGGTGCCAAATGATCCGCAAAAACCATTTGTGACTTCGGGGATTCGAGTGGGAACGCCATCAGTAACCCGTCGTGGCTTTAATGAACAAGATTGCCGTGATTTAGCCGGTTGGATGTGTGATATTTTAGATGTACTTGGCAAAGAAAACGAAGAACAAGTGATTGAAGCGACAAAAGAAAAAGTATTAGCAATTTGTAAACGTCTTCCGGTTTATCCTGCTTAATATTTATGGGACAGATGTATGCTAGCGGCGGTGAATATCGCCGCTTATTTTTTATATGGGGAAAGTAAGGGATAAATAATCGATTGTCGTACATTTTATATAAAGATACATCAATATCTTATAGGAAAAAAACATATCTACAAATAAGAATAATTATTATTGACGAGAAATGGATAACCTTTTAAAATCCCAACATCTCAATACTCTGTCAATCTCTTTCCTATGGAGGAAGCCTAATGAAAAAATCTTTTGCAACATTTGCCTTATCGCTTTCCGCAGTATTTTCTACTTCTGCATTTGCCACAAGTGAAGTGAATGTTTATTCTTACCGCCAACCGTACCTCATTGAACCAATGCTTAAGGATTTTGAAAAAGAAACCGGTATTAAGGTAAATGTGATTTTCGCTGATAAGGGTTTGGTTGAACGAGTCAAGCAGGAAGGTGAATTAAGTCCAGCTGATGTGTTATTGACAGTGGATATTTCACGCGTGATGCAAATTGTGAATGAAGGTTTAGCACAACCTTTTACCTCTAAGGTCTTAGATGAAAATATTCCTGCACAATATCGTGATTCTGATGGTAAATGGTATGGTTTAACGACTCGTGCACGAGTGATTTATTCATCTAAAGATCGGGTAGGGAAGTTACCTGGTGATTTTAACTATTTAGATTTAGCCAAACCTGAATTTAAAGGTAAAGTATGCGTACGTTCAGGCAAAAATTCCTATAATGTTTCGCTTTTTGCGTCAATGATTGAACATTACGGTGAAGAAAAAACTAAAGCCTTTTTAGAAGGTTTAAAAGCGAATCTTGCTCAAAAACCGCAAGGAGGTGACCGTGATCAAGTGAAAGCAATTAAAGAGGGTGTTTGCGATTATTCACTAGGTAACAGCTATTACTACGGTAAAATGTTAGATGATGAGAAACAAAAAGCTTGGGCAGAATCTGCAGTGATTAATTTCCCAGCAGGTAAACACGGTACGCATGTTAATATCAGCGGAGTTGCACTCGCAAAATATGCACCAAATAAAGAAAACGCAGTAAAACTTGTGGAGTATTTAAGCGGTGAAAAAGCTCAAAAACTTTATGCGCAGCTCAATCATGAGTATCCGGTAAAACCGGGTGTTGAACCTTCCGAATTGGTTAAAGGTTGGGGAACATTCACGCCGGATACCTTAAAATTGGAAACTATCGCAAAAAATTATGAGAAAGCCTTGAAATTAGTTGATGAAGTGAAATTTGATGAATTTTAATTATTAGGTTTTCTTGATTAAATAGAACGAGCTTTTAACAAAGAATAAGGAATCATCCAAAGCTTTGTTACAGCTCGTTTTTAATGTCTAAAATAATTATTCTCAATAAAATATAGTTTTGATGTGCGAATTATGTTATCTCGGATGATTAAATCTACGGCTTGTATGGGAAAAGAGTTTAAATGACCCGTAACTTACTTTGGAAATTTTTTGCGATTTTGACCGCACTTTTTATCCTATTACCGTTGTTGGCAATTGCTTACCATGCGATGGACGGTAAGACAGATAATCTTATTCATCTTTGGAACACCATGCTCGGTCACTATGTGACTAACTCTATATTATTAGTACTTGGTACTGTCGCATTGGCATTATTTTTTGCTCTTCCCTCAGCATGGTTGGTGGCAAATTTTCAGTTTTGGGGACAACGTTCATTACAGTGGTTGCTTTGCTTGCCTCTTGCCATGCCTGCTTACTTAATCGCTTATCTTTATACGGATTTACTTGATTATTCGGGGGCGTTTCAGTCATTATTACGCAATCTTTTCGGCTGGCAAACGCCACAGGACTATTGGTTTCCTCAAATTAGGACGCTTTACGGTGCTTGTTTTGTTCTTGCCTTAGTGCTATATCCTTATATTTTTCTCCTTGTGCGGGTCGCGTTTTTAGAGCAATCAGAAAATTTGCAGCATAGTGCTAAAATGCTTGGTGCATCACCTTTCCAAATTTTTCGTCGCGTGACTTTTCCACTTATTCGTCCAGCCATTGCGGTAGGAATGGCATTGGTCGCCATGGAAACCTTGGGAGATTTTGGTACTGTCGCCTATTTTGCTCTCCCTACGTTGACAACCGCAATCTACGATTCATGGCTGAGTTTTCACGATCTTGGTACGGCAAGCCGTATCTCAATCTTTATGTTGCTGATGATTTTTCTGTTTATCAGCCTTGAACAATATAGTCGTCGAAAGCAGAAAAGCTATCAACGTGGTTATGAAAAGAAAACCCATTTTAGAACGCTGACAGGATGGCGTTGTGGCTTAGCGTTGGTATGGTGCTGGAGTCTATTGGCGATGGCATTTTTTATTCCGTTTGGACGATTGATTTTTTGGTCGATAGACTATTTTGAACAGTCGTGGAATTTAGATTTTGTCAAGTTTGCCTTAAATAGTTTAAAGGTATCCTCTATTGCGGCTATGGCTACGGTATGTATAGCTCTTTTGTTGCACTTTGCTCATCGACTATCTCGAAATACGCCATTTTTTGGCAAAATGACTCAGCTTTCACTTGCCCTATCCAGCTTTGGCTATGCTATTCCCGGTACAGTGTTGGCTATTGGTTTGCTTTCTCCTCTTACTTTTGCTGATCATCAACTACATAGTCTACTCAAATCTTTGGAACTAAAACCTGTTGGACTGATTTTCTCCGGTTCGGTATTTGCGTTAGTGTTGGCTTATACTATTCGTTTTTTAGCCATGGCAATCGGGAGTCTAGGGGCTTGCTTAGAAAGAATTTCTCCCACACTAGATATGGCAAGCCAAACAATGGGTAAAAGTGGGGTGATAATGTTTAAGCGTATTCATATTCCATTGATTTTTAAGGGAATGATTACGGCAACTTTAATGGTCTTTATTGAAAGCATGAAAGAGCTCAATGCCTCATTGTTACTTCGACCTTTCAATTTTGATACGCTTGCCACTTATGTGTTTACTTTTACTTCGGACGAGCAGTTAGAACGGGCAGCGATGCCTGCAATTGTCTTGGTATTGGTAGGGCTGATTCCTGTGATTTGGCTCACTCGTTCACTGATTTCTCAATCACAAAAAGAGCGTTAAATGAAATTACTTGAAGTGCAGCAACTGAGCTGCAAGTTTGAACAAAATCAGATTTTAAAATCTCTTAATCTTGATGTTGAAGAAAATGAGATTGTTTGTTTACTCGGTGCAAGCGGCTGTGGTAAGACAACCTTACTCAAAGCGATAGCCGGTTTAATTCCGACTTCCCAAGGCATGGTAAAACTGTCAGGTAAGGTGATTAACTCAATACCTGTGGAACAACGCAAAATCGGTTTAATTTTTCAAGATTATGCCCTTTTTCCACATTTAACTGTTGCGGAAAATATCCAATTTGGGTTGAGTCAATTGACAAAAAATGAACAGAAAAGCGTGACTCAACAAATGTTGAGCGTAGTGAAATTAGAAGGCTTTGAACAACGCTTCCCACACGAATTATCCGGTGGGCAGCAACAGCGGGTAGCTATCGCTAGAGCTTTAGCTTGCAAACCTGAATTGCTTTTGTTGGACGAGCCTTTTTCTAATATTGACAGCCAAACGCGCTATGCGATGATCCAAGAAATTAAGCAAATTTTGAGAAATCAAAAAGTACCGGCAATTTTTGTGACGCATAGTAAGGAAGAAGCTTTTGCTTTTGCGGATAAAATTGCCGTCATGGATCAAGGAAAAATTGTACAAATCGCTACGCCAACTCAGCTTTACCACAACCCTATCAACCACTTTGTCGCAGATTTTCTCGGGAGTACAAATTACCTTAATTGTGAAATTCAAGCTGACAGAAGCCTTAAAAGCCCGATTGGTACTTACCACCTTTTTCCTGAAATGGACTATACCGCAGGCTGTTATCAATGGTTACTTCGCCCAGAACAAATTTTGCTCAAACTTGAACAAACAGGGAAAGGAACAGTAATTGATAAACTTTTTTTAGGGCAGTACTACCGTTATCAAATTGCTATTAACGGCATTAGTCTTATTGCTTATGAAAGTACAGATTTGCCTTTACAATCTACCGTGAGTGTCACTTTTCAATGTCAGGAATTTGTATTTTTCCCATTCAATAGTGGGGAATAAGGGTTTTCTTTGTGCTAAAGTATAAAATTTATCTAGAAGATCATTCCGATAATGACTAACAATAAGGGACAAATATTTCTATAAACATGGGAATTTAATAGCGCTTATTTAAGCTTAACGAGGAATCAAGATTATCTGTTCATAATGGATTGATGAAGTATCATAAAACGATGTTTATTAAAGATTTTTTTAAATAAAAAATAGTTGATCGTAAATTCACGATCAACTATTTTGTTTACTATGTCAAGTATCAGTTGTAGTTTAACTAGACTAAAGAATATCTAATAATTCTACTTCAAATACAAGAGTAGAGAATGGAGGGATAGAAGCACCTGCGCCACGTTCACCGTAGGCTAATTCGTGTGGAATGGTGAGTTTCCATTTAGATCCTACCGGCATCATTTGTAATGCTTCAACCCAGCCGCGAATTACACCATTTACCGGAAATTCTGCAGGTTGACCACGTGATACGGAACTGTCGAATACAGTGCCGTTTGGTAATGTACCGGTATAGTGAACACGCACTTTATCGGTGGCTGACGGTTTTGCGCCCGTACCTTCCGTGATGATTTCATATTGAAGTCCGCTGTCCGTTACGGTTACACCGGCTTTTTTGGCATTTTCCGCTAAAAAGGCTTTGCCTTCTTCTTCAATCACTTTGAATTTAGCCTGTTGTGCTTGTGTCGCTTGTTGTTGAAGTTGTTGTACGGAAAGCATCAACTCGTTGATATCCAAGGCTGGTTGATTATGATTTAACGCATCGAAAATCCCTTTTGCGACTGCTTCAACGGCAATTTCCATTTGGCTGTCTAATAATTGTTGACCGATTTGTAAACCGATACCATAACTGCCTTTTTCAGAAAGACTTTCTAGTTTAATTTGTTCAAAATTCATGCTGTTTTCCTTTGTTAAAATTACTTTTTGTATGCCAAAATTTCACCCATACGAACCGGCTCGCCGACACTGAGATGATCTGCCAATCGTACTTGATTTTCTTGGAATAAATTGATTACGGTAGAGCCAAGTTGGAACCAACCCATTTCTTGACCTTTGGTGAGTTTCACCGCACTTTCACCTTCATAAGTCCAGGTTTTCACTTCATTATGACGTGGCGGATTAATTACTCCCGCCCAAGTTGTCCCAATACTTGCAGTGACAGTGGCGCCGACTAAAATTTGTACCATCGTGCCAAATTCCGTATCAAACACACAAATCACCCGCTCGTTACGGGCAAATAAATTCGGCACGTGTTGGGCTAAAAACGGATTGACCGAAAATAAATCGCCGGGAACATAAATCATTTTACGGAGTGTACCATCGCAAGGCATATGCACACGGTGATAATCTCTGGGTGAAAGATAGGTGGTGGTAAACTCGCCATTTTTAAAGGTTTCGATTAATTCTTTATCCTCTGCCAATAAATCCTCTAAACGGAAAAAATGCCCTTTGGCTTGTAATAAACGGTCATCATCAATATAACCACATTCACTAATACGGCCGTCTGCCGGTAGGCAAAGTGTGGTCGGATTTTGGTTAATTGGGCGAGCGTTGTCTTTTAACGGACGAATAAAAAATTCGTTGAAACTTTCATATTCATTAAATTGCTCTTTTTGCGCAATACTCATATCAATGTTGTATTTTTTCGCAAAGACTTTGATAGCAAGATGAGTGATTTTGCCCCATTTTTGCTTCGCAAACCAACCGGCAAACTGGGTTAAATAAAGTTGAGGCATCACGTATTGAAAAGCAACTTTTAAACGTTGCCAATAAGAAATTGAATGCATATTTATCTTTCCTTATAAAATTGAGCGCTGATTATAACAATTTTTCTCATTCTTCCAACTTTTAAATTCTTATATAAAATCCACCGCACTTGCTATTTTGCGTGAGAAAATAATTCGCTTTGGCTATTGTTCAATGAGGTCAAAAAGAGTATATTCAGCCCAAATTTTTTATTCTTATTAGAAAGGGAGTTTTATTATGTTTGGTTTATCTCCGGCACAAATGATTATCTTGTTAGTGGTGATTTTATTGGTTTTTGGTACGAAAAAATTGAGAAATGCAGGGGCTGATCTTGGTGCGGCAGTAAAAGGTTTCAAAAAGGCGATGCAAGATGATGAGCCAAAAGCCAAAGATGCGGAATTTAAATCTATTGATAATAATAGCGAAACGGTGAAAACTGAAACAACAAAAGAAAAAGAACAGGCATAAACCGTGTTTGATATTGGTTTTTCCGAACTTGTTTTGTTAATGATAGTAGGCTTAGTGGTGCTAGGCCCTAAACGTTTGCCGCTTGCAATCAGAACCGTGATGGGGTGGGTGAAGACCATCCGCGGGTTAGCTGCCAATGTTCAAAATGAATTAAAACAAGAACTAAAATTGCAAGAATTACAGGATAGCATTAAGAAAGCGGAATCCCTGAATTTACAGACTCTTTCGCCTGAGTTAAGTAAAACCGTTGAAGAGTTAAAGGCGCAGGCAGATAAAATGCGTAGCGAGTTAGAGTCAAAAGCTGCAGCCGCGGGGACAACGGTGGAAGAACAGATCAAAGAGCTAAAAAGTGCGGCTGAAAATATTAAGCCGGACGAAAATACGGTTTCAAGAGATATGTTAACAAAGAATGAATGCGTAGAAACTGATGAAAAAACGCTTTCAGATCTGACCGCACTTGAACCTCATGAACAAGCAGAATTAACCGAGCGCTTGTCTGATTATTATCCACCGGATGATACGGACGATGTTGCCCCGGCACCAAAATCCCAATCATAGAGAGTTTTTATGAATCACGTGGATGAATCTCAACCTCTTATTACCCATCTCGTTGAACTAAGAAACCGCTTATTGCGTTGTGTGATTTGTATTGCGGTGATCTTTGTTGGTTTGGTGTATTTTTCTAATGATATTTATCATTTCGTTGCTTCTCCCTTAACAGAGGTGATGCCGAAAGGTGCAACGATGATTGCAACGAATATTCAAACCCCTTTTTTCACACCGATTAAATTGACGGCAATTGTTTCTGTGTTTATTTCGGTACCTTATTTGCTTTATCAAATTTGGGCATTTGTTGCTCCAGCGCTGTATCAACATGAAAAGCGAATGATTTATCCTCTGCTGTTTTCCAGTACAATTTTATTTTACTGCGGTGTGGCATTTGCCTACTATGTAGTGTTTCCCTTTGTTTTCGGTTTCTTCACACAAACTGCCCCGGAAGGCGTGGCGATCGCAACAGATATTAGTAGCTACCTCGATTTTGCTTTAGCTTTATTTCTTGCCTTTGGGGTATGTTTTGAAGTACCGATTGCAATTATTTTGCTTTGTTGGACGGGGGTTACTACAGTAAAAGCCCTTGCAGAAAAACGCCCTTATATTATTGTCGCCGCATTTTTTATCGGAATGATTCTGACACCGCCTGATGTGTTTTCTCAAACATTACTTGCAGTGCCAATGTGGTTATTGTTTGAAGTGGGTTTATTAGTTGCACGTTTCTATCAACCAAAGGATGATTCTGAAGAAAGTGCGGTTAAAAATTCGAAAGAAAAAACGGAATAACAAATGGGGCATAGGCCCCTTTCTCGTCATAAATAGTCAGTAAAAGGATAACAATATGACCCAACAAATTTTTACAGGATTTCCAACCCGTCGTTTACGCCGTTTACGTAAACATGATTTCAGTCGCCGCTTGGTCGCTGAAAACAAACTTACAGCGGATGATTTAATTTATCCGGTGTTTATTTTAGAAGGTGAAAATTATCGTGAAGCGGTTCCTTCTATGCCGGGCGTGGAACGTTTAACTATTGATCAATTATTAATTGAAGCCGAACTTTTGGTGAAATATGGTGTGCCGGTGATTTCGCTTTTTCCTGTGATTGAACAAAACAAGAAAACCTTAATGGCAGAAGAAGCCTATAATCCGAACGGTTTGGTGCAACGTGCTGTAAAAGCCTTAAAAGCGGCGTATCCGGAATTAGGTGTGCTAACGGATGTGGCACTTGATCCTTATACTATTCATGGGCAAGACGGTATTATTGATGAACAAGGTTATGTGTTAAATGACATGACAACCGATGTTTTGGTGAAGCAGGCACTTTCTCATGCGGAGGCTGGGGCTGATATTGTTGCACCAAGTGATATGATGGACGGACGTATTGGGCGTATTCGTCAAGCATTAGAAGAAAAAGGTTTCATTAACACACAAATTATAGCGTATTCCGCAAAATATGCTTCAAATTACTATGGGCCTTTCCGTGATGCTGTAGGATCTTCAGGTAATCTCAAAGGCGGTGATAAGAAAACCTACCAACTTGATCCGGCAAATGGCGATGAAGGCTTGCAAGAAGTAGCGCTTGATTTACAGGAAGGGGCGGATATGGTGATGGTAAAACCGGGAATGCCTTACTTGGATATGGTTTATCGTGTGAAAAAATATTTCGGCGTGCCAACCTTTGCTTATCAAGTATCCGGTGAATATGCCATGCATATGGCGGCAATTCAAAATGGTTGGTTAAAAGAAAGGGAATGTATTATGGAATCCCTTCTTTGTTTTAAACGAGCCGGTGCAGATGGTATTTTGACTTATTTTGCCAAACAAGTGGCAGAGTGGCTGTACTTGGAAAGTAAAAATAAATAGTTTTTTATGTAAAAATGGGATTTTATCACTAAAATTAAATTTTATTTAATAAAATCGAGAGAATATTAGATATTTTCTCGATTTTTGTTTTTTATTCATTTTTTCCTTAAAAAAATCATTGCAATATTAAACGAGTCATTGCATATTGTGTGCCAACCGTTAGCAAACGGTTGCTCATAATAAAACAAACACATAAACATCAAAATTAAGAAGGAAACACAGTATGTCAGCAGTCTCATCTTTAGACGAGTTTTTAGCAAAAGTCGCACAGCGTGATGGTCATCAACCTGAATTTTTACAAGCGGTTCGTGAAGTTTTCACTTCTATTTGGCCGTTTTTGGAAGCCAATCCAAAATATCGTTCTGAAGCTTTATTAGAACGTTTAGTCGAACCGGAGCGTGCATTTCAATTCCGTGTAGCTTGGGTGGATGACAAGGGGCAAGTCCAAGTAAACCGTGCATTCCGTGTACAATTTAATAGTGCGATTGGGCCATACAAAGGAGGGATGCGTTTTCACCCGTCCGTGAACCTTTCAATCTTAAAATTTTTAGGCTTTGAACAAATTTTCAAAAATGCGCTAACTACCTTACCGATGGGGGGAGGCAAAGGCGGATCGGATTTTGATCCTAAAGGGAAATCTGATGCAGAAGTGATGCGTTTCTGTCAGGCATTAATGGCGGAATTATATCGTCATATCGGGGCGGATACGGATGTACCGGCCGGTGATATCGGTGTGGGCGGTCGTGAAGTGGGTTACCTTGCCGGTTATATGAAAAAATTATCAAATCAAGCCGCCTGTGTTTTCACCGGTCGTGGCTTATCTTTCGGAGGGAGTTTAATCCGTCCGGAAGCGACAGGTTACGGATTGGTTTACTTTGCACAAGCGATGTTAGCCGAAAAAGGGGATAGTTTCGCAGGTAAAGTGGTTTCTGTTTCAGGCTCAGGAAATGTGGCGCAGTATGCTATCGAAAAAGCCCTTGCTTTAGGTGCTAAGGTCGTTACTTGTTCCGATTCTTCTGGCTATGTTTACGATCCTGAAGGTTTTACATCTGAAAAATTAGCCGCACTTTTAGACATTAAAAACGTTAAACGTGGTCGCGTAAAAGATTATGCGGCACTGTTTGGTTTGCAATATGTAGAAGGTAAACGCCCTTGGGAAGTGAAAGTGGATATTGCTCTTCCTTGTGCTACTCAAAACGAACTTGAGATCGATGATGCAAAAGCATTGATTGCAAATGGCGTTAAATTAGTCGCAGAGGGGGCGAATATGCCAACTTCTATTGAAGCAACCGATGCGTTTTTAGAAGCCGGTGTATTATTCGGCCCGGGTAAAGCGGCGAATGCAGGTGGGGTAGCGACTTCAGGTTTAGAAATGGCACAGAGCTCACAACGTTTATATTGGACAGCGGAAGAAGTGGATGCAAAATTGCATCGCATTATGTTGGATATTCACGCAAACTGTAAAAAATATGGCACGGTAGAAGGTCAAGAGAACATCAATTATGTGGTAGGGGCAAATGTTGCCGGTTTCGTGAAAGTAGCTGATGCGATGTTGGCACAAGGCGTTTATTAATTTCTATTTTTAAAAACATTGAATAAATTGACCGCACTTTTTATTAAAGTGCGGTCAATTTGTCTGCAAAATTTCCTCTTTTCCTAACGCTGTTTTATCTTGCCTTTTTGTTCAAAAAGTGTAAAATCTTCGGGCTTTTTGTCTATATATACAGAGAAAAAAGTAAGCTATATTTTTAAGTGACTTTCGAGCTTAGAAATATTCTTTTAGTAATCAAATAATTAGAGGAAGGTTATGGTAACCATTCGTTTATCTCGTGGCGGAGCTAAAAAACGCCCTTTTTATCAAATCGTCGTCGCTGACAGCCGTTCACCACGTGACGGTCGTTTTATTGAGCGTGTAGGCTTTTTCAATCCAATTGCACAGGGTAATGCTGAACGTCTTCGCATTGACTTAGACCGTGTAAATCACTGGGTAGGTCAAGGTGCTTCACTCTCTGATCGCGTTGCCTGTTTGGTAAAAGAAGCTCAAAAAGCCGCTTAATTCGCTTTTGAGTAGAGATAGGTGAAGAATATGGAACAACAACGTATTGAAGTTGTGGGCAAATTGGGCTCAACCTATGGTATCCGTGGGTGGTTACGTATTTATTCATCAACCGAATATGCTGAAAGCATTTTTGACTACCAACCTTGGTTTTTAAAAATCAAAGGTGAATGGCAACCAATAGAACTTGAAAATTGGCGTCATCATAATCACGAGCTGATTGTAAAGCTAAAAGGTACGGATGATCGTGAAGCAGCCCAAGTTTTAGCAAATGTTGAGATTGGTGTGGATCTCTCCGTATTTCCTGAATTGGAAGAAGGCGATTATTACTGGCATGATTTAATTGGTTGCTCAGTGGTCAATCTTCAAGGCTATACGATGGGAACAGTCACTGAAATGATGGAAACCGGTTCAAATGATGTGTTGGTCGTCAAAGCTGGTAGCAAAGATGCTTTTGGAAAACAAGAGCGGTTAATTCCGTTTTTGTATGAACAAGTAGTTAAAAGAGTCGATCTCACCACAAAAACCATTGAAGTGGATTGGGACGCTGGTTTCTAATCTCAGGTATGCTCGAACGTAATGTCGTCGGTTTTAAACAAAGTAAGGCTGAATTATGCAGATCGGAATAATTACGTTATTCCCCGAAATGTTTAAAGCAATTACGGAATTTGGGGTAACCGGTAGAGCCGTAAAACAAAATCTCTTGCAAGTGCAATGTTGGAATCCTCGTGATTTTACACGAGATAAGCATAAAACGGTCGATGATCGCCCTTATGGTGGTGGGCCGGGAATGCTAATGATGGTGCAGCCTTTACGGGATGCCATTCACGCAGCAAAAGCGGTTGTAGGAGAAGGTGCAAAGGTGATTTATCTTTCACCGCAAGGACGTAAACTCGATCAATCCGGTGTCGTAGAGTTGGCACAGAATCAAAAATTGGTTTTAGTGTGTGGGCGGTATGAAGGGATTGATGAACGATTGATTCAAACTGAAATTGATGAAGAATGGTCAATCGGTGATTACGTTTTAACCGGAGGCGAATTGCCGGCAATGACATTAATTGATGCCGTTGCGCGGTTTATTCCCGGTGTATTAGGCAAACAAGCTTCCGCAGAAGAAGATTCTTTTGTAGGCGGTTTATTAGATTGTCCACATTACACTAGACCGGAAGTTTTAGAAGGCTTAACTGTACCACCTGTGCTGATGTCGGGGAATCACGAAGAAATTCGCAAATGGCGGTTAAAACAATCGCTTGAGAGAACGTGGCTCCGTCGCCCTGAGCTATTGGAAGGCCTAGCTCTGACTGACGAACAATGTAAGCTGTTGAAAGAAGTGAAAGCGGAACAACAGTAGAGTTTTGCAAAATAGTTTAGTTAAGATGTAAGTGATAAGCTGAAGACAGTACATGAGTACAGAAAAGCAAAGCCACGTAGCAGATTAATTACAATATGTAGCAAAACAAATCAGTTAATTCTAGGATCATTAGATCAATGTAAGGATCAAAAAATGTCTAACATTATTAAACAACTTGAACAAGAACAATTAAAACAAAACGTACCTAGCTTCCGCCCAGGTGATACTTTAGAAGTTAAAGTATGGGTAGTAGAAGGAAGTAAACGTCGCTTGCAAGCATTCGAAGGCGTGGTTATTGCAATTCGTAACCGTGGTTTGCACTCTGCATTTACTTTACGTAAAGTGTCAAATGGTGTGGGTGTTGAGCGTGTATTCCAAACTCACTCACCAGTGGTGGATTCCATCACAGTTAAACGTAAAGGTGCAGTACGTAAGGCGAAACTTTACTACTTACGTGAGCGTTCGGGTAAATCTGCTCGTATTAAAGAGCGTTTGGGCGAATAATTTCGCAAAGAGAGATGTATATAAGGCTTGGGTTTTCCAAGCCTTTTTTGTTATCAAAATTAGAAAAACTTAACAAAACTTGCAAAATATCAAATTTTGTTTAAATAGCTATGGGGAGTATCTTGCAAAGCATACCTAAGAGAGTAGAATACCCACAATTGTAGTACTAAAAAAGAATCATCATATTTAGGAGTTTTATGTCGGATGTTAAAAACTCTTCCACGGTAGCATTAACACCGGTTGAAGCAACAGATTTCGCAGAAAATGCGGCTGTTTATAAAGCGAAGAAGCGTCCGTTTCTTTCTTTTATGTCCGGTATTAACGCAGGTGCGTGTATTGCATTAGCATTTGTTTTTTATACCACGACACAAACGGCATCTGCAGGTGCGCCATGGGGAATGACTAAATTAGTTGGTGGCTTAGTGTTTTCTATCGGGGTGATAATGGTAGTGTTGTTAGGATCTGAACTTTTTACTTCATCAACACTCACATTTATTGCTAGGGTTGGAGGAAAGATTACCACATGGCAAATGCTTCGTAACTGGATTGCTGTCTATTTAGGTAATTTTGTTGGCGGTCTGATAATTGTCGCACTTATTTGGTTTGGTGGACAAACGATGGCGGTAAATGGGCAATGGGGGTTGACTATCCTTAATACGGCACAGCATAAGATTCACCATACTTGGTTTGAAGCATTTAATTTAGGCATTTTATGTAACATCATGGTGTGTTTAGCCGTCTGGTTATCTTATTCTGGTAAAACCGTTGTAGATAAAGCATTTATTATGATTATGCCGATAGGTTTATTCGTTGCATCCGGTTTTGAGCACTGTGTTGCGAATATGTTTATGATTCCAATGGGAATCATTACTGCACATTATAGTAGTCCGGAATTTTGGCAACAGTTAGGTATTGAAGCGAGTCGATATGCTGATTTAGATGTTTATCATTTTATTGTCAAGAATTTAATCCCAGTCACGTTGGGGAATATTGTGGGCGGTGCAATTTGTATCGGTTTATTCCAACGTTACTTAACAAAATCCCACTAACATTGAAACAAATTATTTTTATTAATTAACAAAGGAAATGACTATGTCAGAACTTAATGAATCGCAAAAAGTTGCGTGGGCCGGCTTCACCGGCGGTGATTGGCAAGAAAATGTCAATGTGCGTGATTTTATTCAAAAAAACTACACGCCTTATGAGGGTGATGATTCTTTCTTAGCAGGACCGACCGAGGCAACCACTAAACTTTGGGAATCGGTGATGGAAGGAATTAAAATCGAAAACCGCACACATGCGCCATTAGATTTTGATGAATTCACGCCATCAACTATTACTTCTCACGCACCGGGTTATATCAACAAAGATTTAGAAAAAATCGTTGGTCTTCAAACCGATGCTCCTCTAAAACGTGCCATTATGCCATTCGGTGGTATCAAAATGGTGGAAGGTTCATGTAAAGTTTATGGACGTGAGCTTGATCCTGAAGTGAAGAAAATCTTTACTGAATATCGTAAAACCCATAACCAAGGGGTATTTGATGTTTATACACCGGATATTTTACGTTGCCGTAAATCAGGTGTATTGACCGGTTTACCGGATGCTTATGGTCGTGGTCGTATCATTGGGGATTATCGCCGTGTTGCACTTTATGGTGTTGATTTCTTAATGAAAGATAAATTCGCTCAATTCTCCTCTTTACAAGATAACCTTGAGAACGGTGTCGATCTTGAAGCCACGATCCGCTTACGTGAAGAAATTGCGGAACAGCACCGTGCCCTTGCTCAAATGAAACAAATGGCAGCAAGTTATGGTTACGATATTTCTAATCCTGCCACGAATGCACAAGAAGCGATCCAATGGATGTATTTCGCTTATTTAGCTGCGATCAAATCACAAAATGGTGCAGCAATGTCATTTGGTCGTACTGCGACTTTCATTGATATTTATATCGAGCGTGATCTAAAAGCAGGTAAAATCACCGAAGTAGAGGCACAAGAATTAGTCGATCACTTAGTGATGAAATTACGTATGGTTCGTTTCTTACGTACACCTGAATATGATCAATTATTCTCAGGTGACCCAATGTGGGCAACGGAAACTATTGCGGGAATGGGAATTGACGGTCGTACATTAGTCACCAAAAATACCTTCCGTATTTTACATACGCTTTATAATATGGGCACTTCTCCGGAGCCAAACTTAACGATCTTATGGTCTGAACAGTTACCGGAAAACTTTAAGCGTTATTGTGCCAAAGTGTCTATTGATACATCATCAGTTCAATATGAAAATGACGATTTAATGCGTCCGGATTTCAACAATGATGATTATGCTATTGCATGTTGCGTATCACCGATGGTGGTTGGTAAACAAATGCAATTCTTTGGTGCCCGTGCGAACTTAGCAAAAACCTTGTTATATGCAATCAATGGCGGTATTGATGAAAAATTAGGTATGCAAGTTGGTCCTAAAACTGCACCAATTACAGATGAAGTATTAGATTTTGATACGGTAATGACTCGTATGGATAGCTTTATGGACTGGTTAGCAAAACAGTATGTTACTGCGCTAAACATTATCCACTATATGCATGATAAATATTCATATGAAGCGGCACTAATGGCATTACATGATCGTGATGTGTACCGCACAATGGCGTGTGGTATTGCAGGTCTTTCTGTGGCGGCAGACTCACTTTCAGCCATCAAGTATGCGAAAGTGAAACCAATTCGTGGTGACATTAAAGATAAAGAAGGCAATGTGGTTGCGTCTAATGTTGCCATCGACTTTGAAATCGAAGGTGAATACCCACAATATGGTAATAATGACAATCGTGTAGACGATATTGCCTGTGATCTAGTTGAACGTTTTATGAAGAAAATTCAAAAACTCAAAACTTATCGCAATGCTGTACCTACTCAATCAGTACTAACGATTACATCTAACGTAGTATATGGTAAGAAAACAGGGAATACACCGGATGGTCGTCGTGCCGGTGCACCATTTGGACCTGGGGCAAACCCAATGCACGGCCGTGATCAAAAAGGTGCAGTAGCTTCATTAACCTCTGTGGCTAAACTTCCGTTTGCTTATGCGAAAGATGGTATTTCTTATACGTTCTCAATCGTACCAAACGCATTAGGTAAAGATGCTGAAGCACAACGTCGTAACCTTGCCGGCTTAATGGATGGCTATTTCCATCACGAAGCAACCATTGAAGGTGGCCAACACTTAAACGTCAACGTGTTGAACCGTGAAATGTTGTTAGATGCTATGGAAAATCCGGATAAGTATCCACAATTAACGATTCGTGTATCGGGTTATGCCGTGCGTTTTAACTCTTTAACTAAAGAGCAGCAACAAGATGTGATTACCCGTACTTTCACGGAATTCATGTAAAACGTTAAAAAATTAACCGCACTTTAGCGGAAAAATAGTGAGCCTGAATAAAATCAGGCTCATTCTTTATCATCAGATGTGTTGATAAAATTTAGCTATATTTTAAATTGTGAGTTTATTATGTCTGTTTTAGGAAGAATCCATTCATTTGAATCTTGCGGTACTGTTGATGGGCCGGGCATTCGTTTTATTTTATTTATGCAGGGTTGCCTTATGCGTTGTAAATACTGTCATAACCGTGATACGTGGGATTTAGATGGCGGTAGAGAAATCAGTGTTGATGAACTAATGAAAGAAGTAGTGAGTTATCGCCATTTTATGAATGCAACAGGCGGAGGGGTAACTGCATCCGGGGGGGAGGCAATTCTTCAGGCGGAATTTGTTCGAGATTGGTTTAGTGCTTGTAAAAAAGAAGGGATTAATACTTGCCTTGATACCAATGGTTTTGTTCGCCATTATGATCATATTATTGATGAATTACTGGATGTAACCGATCTCGTATTACTTGATTTAAAAGAATTAAATGATCAGGTTCACCAAAATTTGATCGGTGTACCCAATAAACGAACGCTTGAGTTTGCAAAATATTTACAAAAGCGTAATCAAAGAACATGGATTCGTTATGTGGTCGTACCGGGCTACACAGATAGCGATCATGATGTCCATCTACTCGGACAATTTATTGAGGGAATGGAAAATATCGAAAAAGTTGAGTTATTACCCTATCACCGACTTGGTGCGCATAAATGGAAAACTCTCGGGTTTGATTATGAACTTGAAGATGTGATGCCGCCAACACGAGAATCGTTAGAGCATATAAAATCTATTTTGGAAGGATACGGACATACCGTTAAATTCTAATCAACAGCAGAGGCTAATATTAGGCTAAGGAGTCAATAATGAAAAAGCTGATTTTAATCTTTCCTGTCATTTTGCTTGTCGCCTGCTCTGTTCCGACACAAAAAAATATTGAACATCAAGATGTTAAGTTAACTCCTCCAAAACAAGATCGTAAAGGTTATGTTCGCTTAGTTAAAGATGTTAATTATTATATTGATACAGACTCAATCTGGGTTGATAACGAAGAACTCCAAGAAGTACATTTTGATGCCATTGTGAATTTATCACAGGGTTTATATGTTTACCCAAAAGAATCGAAACGCTATGCACGTTCTGTTCGCCAATATAAGATTTTGAATTGTAAAAATTATCGCCTAACACAAGTTCGTACTGATTTCTATGATGAATTTTGGGGAGAAGGCCTACGTGCAGCACCTAAAAAACAAGAGAAGTACAGTATTCGTTTAACGCCTCATACCACACTTTATAATGCCGCACAGATTATTTGTGTGAATTATAGTAAATAGTTTATGGAGAGAGTAAAAGGTCGCTCATTGCGACCTTTGAATTAAAAAACTAAGCGATCTCGGTTTTTCTCAAGGGTGGCTTTGCCAATACCTTGTACTTCAAGGAGTTGCTCGGCTGTGGTGAAATTCCCGTGCTTTTCGCGATATTGCACAATGGCTTCTGCTTTTTTGGCACCAATACCGGTTAAGGATTTTTGAATTTCACTTGCCGTTGCGGTATTGATATTCAGCTTATCACTAATATTTTGTGCCGGCACATTTTCGCTGACCGAAGTTTGTGTGCCTATAGAGGCTACGGATTTATCTTCTGCAAGTGATGAACCTGCGCTAAATAACGTACTTCCTAAAATGATTGAGCTAATTAAGGTTTTAATTAATTTCATAGTCTTTCCTTGTTAATGGTGAGAATGTTGATAAAATCAACGCCAACATTTTTCTATTTCTATGAAAATAAACAAGAAATCGACCGCACTTTTGCGATCTGGCTCGAAAAAATTCAGGTTTTATGAAGTAAAAACGGAAGTTTATGAAATAATATTGCGATTGATGTGGTATCAGAATTATAGGTTATGTTTAAATTTTTTGTTTTTTTTACCGCACTTTTTCTTTCTTTTTCCTCTTCTGGCGAACAATTTATATCTCTGACGCTATGCAGTGATCGGCTTTTGGCAGAATTAACCCGTCCTGAACAAATCGTTGCACAATCATCTTATTCCAAAAATCCACTGATGATGTTAGATAAAGTCAATACCGATAAACCGGCGATTGAACCGCAACTCACCGCATTATTACCTTATTTAGATAAAACCATACTTATCAATGAAACATTTTATCCTCAGCTTCTGGAAGAACTGAAAAAACTGGGGGCAAAGGTGATTCCCATTAACGATGATCCACAAACCCCTGATGAACTCTTTGCACTGATATTGAAACTGGGAAAAATCACAGACAATGCAATTCATGCTGAGCATTTGGTGAAAACCTTGAAATCGCAAAATTTCAAGCTAAATCAATCCCTCACAGATACTTTAATGCTGTCAGATACAGGTGTCGTGGAAAGCGGTTTTCCACAATATTCCGCTTTGCTTAATCTGCTTGGACTAACCCCATTGAAAATCCCCTTTACCGCACAAAATTTTTCCCTCGAAAAAATGTTGCTTACCCAACCGAATCTACTGATTGAAATCTCAGACAAACGAAGTTATAACGAACAGACGGAGTTGCTCAATCATCCGATTTTAAAAAAACTTTTTAAAAACCGACCGCACTTTCGTATTCCAATGAAATACACTTATTGCTTTGATCATGGTGTGTGGAAAGGGGCGGAATTAATTTATCAACAATACCATCGCCTGGGTCAGGTTAATTAAAAATATGATATTTAGAGAATTGCTGTATGATGTGAAAAAGTGGATATTCGCCCATAAACATGAAGGAAAATGACCGCACTTTTATGAAAAAATATCTTAACTTATTGCTTTTTCTATCCTTAACATTGATTGTTGCATGGGCACTTTACCACCAACTCAGTGATTTTGCTCGGCTAAAAAATGCAGATGGCGTACTGACGGATATGCGTTCCCTTGTGCTTTGGGATATTCGCCTGCCTCGCCTATTACTGGCTGTACTGACAGGCGCAAGCTTAGCACTTGCCGGTAATGCGATGCAGGCGATTTTCCAAAATCCCCTTGCTAGCCCGGGATTGCTCGGGAGTGCGAGTGGAGCAACCACTGTTAGCGTCTTTTTACTCTACTATTTTTCCCTTCCGGCAAGCTTGTTGTTATTCGGTGGTGTTCTTGGGGCATTAGCCAGTTTTGCTTTAGTCTATCTCATTGCCTATAAACGAGGCACAATGGTAATGATTTTAAGTGGCGTGGCGGTGAATATGCTACTCGGCTCGGCGATCGCACTTTTACTTTCCAACGCCGAAAGTCCGTGGGCATTGGCGGAACTCTATCGCTGGCTGCAAGGCTCGTTAGTGTGGGCAAAAATGGATACGATACTTTTATCTCTCCCGATTCTATTGCTCGGTTGCTTTTGCCTTTTTCAGCAACGGCGTTATATCGACTTTCTCACCTTTGGCGAAGAAACCGCCATCACGATGGGCATTGACCCCAAACGGAGTTTTTTTATCACCGCATTTGGCGTGGCATTGCTGGTTGGTGCAACCATCCCGCAAACGGGAACGATAGGCTTTATCGGCTTAATTGCCCCTCATTTTTCTCGCATGTTACTCAAAAAACGCCCGTCTCAGCTTTATGTGAGCAGTGCGTTAATCGGTGCTTTATTGTTGGTCATCTCTGATCTTAGTGTGCAATATCTCCCGCTTTTCTCACACATCTACATCGGCACACTTACCGCTATGATTGGCGCACCTGTTCTGGTTTGGATTTTACTCACGCAGCAACGGAGGCTTGCCCGTGATTAACATTGAAAAGGTAAGCCAGCCCTATGGCTTAAGCAATGTCAGTTGCCATATTCCACAAGGAAAATTAGTCGGCATCATGGGAGCAAATGGTGCGGGGAAATCGACCTTGTTGAAAAGTATTGCAGGAATCTTACCCCTTGCAAGCGGTCAAATTTGGGTAAATACTTGTAAATTAAGCGAAATGACCGCCCATCAAAAAAGCGAACAGTTGGCGTATTTAGCCCAAAATACAATGATTCAATGGGATCTCTCTACCTACGAAGTGATCGCCTTAGGTTTACTTTATCCCCTTAATCGTGCAAAAGAGCAAGAAAAAGTGCGGTCGGTTTCAGACCGATTTTCTGTTTCTGCCTTATTGGATAAACCCTTTCAGCAACTTTCAGGCGGTGAAAAAGCTCGTGTACAACTGGCCCGTTGTTGTATCAAAAATACACCATTATTGCTTGCCGATGAGCCAATTGCGCCGCTTGATCCTTATTACCAAATTGATATCATGGAACAGCTTAAATCCCTCACGCCCAAACAGACGTGTGTAGTGGCAATCCATCATTTATCACTGGCGTATAAATTTTGTGATGAAGTGATTTTGCTTGATAAAGGCAAAGTGCTGGCCTATGGTGAAACACAAGCAGTGCTGAATGATGAAAATCTTGCAAAAGCCTTTAGGGTACGTGCCGAATTTGATTTAGTGAGAAAAGAGGTGTTGGGTGTAGAGAAGTTGGATAGCTAATTCCAACTTCTTAGATTATTGGGAAAATTGGGGAGTAATCTTCCTAAAAATCAACTAGTTCAGTGCTTTTTTCCTTCCATTATTCAACTTTCT
Organism: Pasteurella sp. WM03; assembly: GCF_004570945.1. Classification (NCBI taxonomy): domain Bacteria; kingdom Pseudomonadati; phylum Pseudomonadota; class Gammaproteobacteria; order Pasteurellales; family Pasteurellaceae; genus Pasteurella; species Pasteurella sp. WM03. The sequence goes on along the minus strand of NZ_SPPO01000003.1, from coordinate 5,600 downwards.
TTACAACTTAACCACTGTACTTGTGTTCCCTGATAATTTTTGTAGTAAATGCTGTTATGTTGGCGTGCGATTAAATCAACAAAGTTTCCCTCTATTGGCTGATAAGATCGATAAATCACTTCAAATCTTGAGGCTCGAGCATTTAAGGCTCGGTTTTCAATATGATCAAATAGCACAGCTTTCCCCCCGTCTAACTGAAAATAAATCCCAAAATTCCCTTGTATTCGGCTTTCTCGTGAAAGGGGAAAATAGGTGGTTAAATAAGAGGTAGATTGAGTTTCAGTATTTTTACAAACGTAGTAATAACGTTTATAAGCTGTCGGATCATTTAGCTCTGTTTGTGTGATATTTGCCTTTAAGAAATGGGTTTTAATAGGGGGATTAGGGGATTTCGCTGTGCAAGCGAATAGAATTGATACTGTAGCAAAAAGGAAAATTAGCTTGAATTTATCCATAATCAACAAAGTAGTAGGGAATAAAATGAGACATAATAGCGAAAATTCGAGGAAGTGCAATTTTTTGAATTGCTTGAGGAAATGTCCGGTATCTTTTATCTTTTGCTAGGAAGGAATATAACTTGCTATGAAGTTTCCTAAAGGAAAGATTTCACTGATTCTTGCTATCATCCATTTATCAATATACCTTAACAAGAGTTACTTGGAATTAAAATATTAAGTCTTGAAAAAGTGTTAAGTTCAGGAAAAATTGAACTAGAATACAATTTTCTTGTCTGAGATTCGCTCTTTTGAACAGGCTATTATTCTTAATTTCGATTGTGGATTATAACAGCATATTTGGTATGTATTTTGAACGATAATAAGGTTTTTTATTGATATATTCGTATATTGATATATCATATTATATGCTGTCCTTAACTCTTAGGTTAGATCCAGTGAACAATTGATAAGTGAGGATGAAGTGTTAGATGGTCTCCTATTTACATTTTTAATCGTTGCTGGCTAAATCTAAAGGTTTATAGGAATCTTAAAATAGGCTACGGTAGTTATACTGTGTCTTATGGAACTTAGAATAGTAACGGAGGTTAGTACAAATGAAAAAACCACTACTAGGTTTAGCTGTCGTATTGGCAGTAACTGGCTGCGCTACTCAACGGGGAGATAATCAACCGTTAGAAGTATGGCAGAATTTTAGCGAGAGCAAAATTAATGCGTCTCAAATTAATGAGGATAAATCATTAGCGGTATTTTATCGCCAAAATGATGTAAATGGTCCTGCCGTAAATATTTATGTTAACGGAGATTATCAGGCATCATTATTACCAAATGCTTACACTTCAACAATGGTGTGTGCTGGGAAATCTTTATTCTCTTCTTCTTTTACATCTAGTAGCAAATTTGGTAATCGTACCGCTGGTATGCAGTATAACTTACCTGCTACAAAAGTTAGTTATATTAAAGTTGGTCAAGCGGCTAATGGTAAACTGACTTTCACACAAATGGATGCTGCAATTGCTGAACAAGAAATTGCAAAATTACCAAGAGAAAATCAAACTCTTTCTCGCGTTGCGACTAAAGATTGTAACCAACCTAAGTTACTTGAAACTGCAGTATTAGATGCAGATGCGTTATTTGCTTTTAACAAATCTGAATACAAAGATATGTTGCCGAAAAGCAAACAACGTATTTCGGAATTCGCTCAGAAAGTAAATCAGATGCCAGGTGTAGCGAGTATGACAGTTATTGGTCATGCAGACCCGGTTGGTTCAGCGGCATACAACAAAACATTGTCCCAAAAACGTGCTGAAAGTGTGAAACTAAGCCTTCAAAGATCAGGTGTTAAAGTTCCAATTAGCGCAGAGGGATATGGTTCATCCGCTCCAATTGTGACAAATTGTGATCAATTTAAAGGTGCTGAACGTAATAAATGTAACTTACCGAACCGTCGTGTAGAAATCGCAGTATACGGCAATTAATAACGGATAGTTAATAAATTTTAACGGCTTTGAGATTATTGGAATCTTAAAGTAATAACAATTGATATAGGGGAATTTATGTCAACTACATTAAAAGTTTTAAGTGCTAAAAAAGTTGTTTCAGTCCATAAGATTGAAAATGGCGAAAAACTTGTTCTGCAAGCCAGAGAGAATAGCAATTATCAATTAATTGACGATTCAACAGGTCTTGGTCCACAGAATATCATTACCAAGCGTGTAGGAAAAAATTTAGAGATTAGCTTGGAAAATGGTGATCAACTACCTGATATCATTATCGAGAATTATTATGAAGATAATGGTGAAGAAACCACCAATCTGATTGTTGGTCAACACGAAAATGGCAATATTTATGCCTATATTCCGGAATCCGGCGTGCAATCTGATGCAGTAAGTTTATTAGCGGATCAATCTGCTGCAGCTCAAGCATTAGGTGGTGAAGAGCTAGCTACTGCATTTTGGGCATTTAACCCTTGGTGGTTATTGGCTTTAGCTCCATTGGCGATTGCCGGTGCCGCTATCGGCGGAGGTAGCAGTGGCGGTGGTAGCGGCAGTGGCAACAGCGTCCCTGATAACGTGAAAAACTTGGTAAAAGCAGCAGAAGACGCAGAAAAAGCAGCAGAAAAAGCACTTGAAGATGCGAAAGCTGACGGTGTGATCACGGCTGAAGAGAAAAAAGCCATTGAAGATGCAAACGCTGCGGTTGAAAAAGCAAAAGACGATGCACAAAAAGCCATCGATAGTTTGCCAAATAGCAAAGATAAAGACGATTTACAAGGTCGTTTAGACGAAGTAAATCCGGTGGAAGTACCAAAAGTGACAGATACCTCTGATGCAAACAACAACGGTATCCCGGATGATGTTGAAGATGCTGTCAATGACTTGGTGAAAGCCGCAGAAGATGCAGAAAAAGCAGCAGAAAAAGCACTTGAAGATGCGAAAGCTGATGGTGTGATCACGGCTGAAGAGAAAAAAGCGATTGAAGAGGCGAACAGTGCCGTTGAAAAAGCAAAAGACGACGCACAAAAAGCCATCGACAACTTGCCGGACAGCAAAGGTAAAGAGGAATTACAAGGTCGTTTAGATGAAGTAAATCCGGTAGAAGTACCAAAAGTGACAGATACCTCAGATGCAAACAACAACGGTATCCCGGATGATGTTGAAGATGCTGTCAATGACTTGGTGAAAGCCGCAGAAGATGCAGAAAAAGCGGCAGAAAAAGCGCTTGAAGATGCAAAAGCTGACGGTGTGATCACGGCTGAAGAGAAAAAAGCGATTGAAGAGGCGAACAGTGCCGTTGAAAAAGCAAAAGACGACGCACAAAAAGCCATCGACAACTTGCCGGACAGCAAAGGTAAAGAGGAATTACAAGGTCGTTTAGATGAAGTAAATCCGGTAGAAGTACCAAAAGTGACGGATACCTCTGATGCAAACAACAACGGTATCCCGGATGATGTTGAAGATACTGTCAATGACTTGGTGAAAGCCGCAGAGGATGCAGAAAAAGCGGCAGAAAAAGCGCTTGAAGATGCGAAAGCTGACGGTGTGATCACGGCTGAAGAGAAAAAAGCGATTGAAGATGCAAACGCTGCGGTTGAAAAAGCAAAAGATGATGCACAAAAAGCTATCGACAACTTGCCGGAAAGCAAAGGTAAAGACGATTTACAAGGTCGTTTAGACGAAGTAAATCCGGTAGAAGTACCAAAAGTGACAGATACCTCTGATGCAAACAACAACGGTATCCCGGATGATGTTGAGGATGCTGTCAATGACTTAGTGAAAGCAGCAGAAGATGCAGAAAAAGCAGCAGAAAAAGCACTTGAAGATGCAAAAGCTGACGGTGTGATCACGCCGGAAGAGAAAAAAGCGATTGAAGATGCAAACGCTGGGGTTGAAAAAGCGAAAGACGACGCACAAAAAGCCATTGACAACTTGCCGGACAGCAAGGGTAAGGAGGACTTACAAGGTCGTTTAGACGAAGTAAATCCGGTAGAGGTTCCTGATGTTACTGATGCTAACAGCAATGGTATTCCGGATGAGCAAGAAAAAGCATTAGATGACTTAGTGAAAGCAGCGGAAGACGCAGAAAAAGCGGCAGAAAAAGCACTTGAAGATGCGAAATCTGATGGTGTGATCACGGCTGATGAGAAAAAAGCGATTGAAGATGCAAACGCTGCGGTTGAAAAAGCAAAAGATGATGCACAAAAAGCTATCGACAACTTGCCGGACAGCAAAGGTAAAGAGGAATTACAAGGTCGTTTAGATGAAGTAAATCCGGTAGAAGTACCAAAAGTGACAGATACCTCTGATGCAAACAACAACGGTATCCCGGATGATGTTGAGGATGCTGTCAATGACTTAGTGAAAGCAGCAGAAGATGCAGAAAAAGCGGCAGAAAAAGCACTTGAAGATGCGAAAGCTGATGGTGTGATCACACCGGAAGAGAAAAAAGCGATTGAAGATGCAAACGCTGCGGTTGAAAAAGCGAAAGACGACGCACAAAAAGCCATTGACAACTTGCCGGAAAGCAAAGGTAAAGAGGAATTACAAGGTCGTTTAGACGAAGTAAATCCGGTAGAGGTTCCTGATGTTACTGATGCTAACGGCAACGGTATCCCGGATGATCAAGAAAAAGCATTGGAAGATGTGGTGAAAGCCGCAGAAGACGCAGAAAAAGCAGCAGAAAAAGCACTTGAAGATGCGAAAGCTGACGGTGTGATCACGGCTGATGAGAAAAAAGCGATTGAAGATGCAAATGCTGCGGTTGAAAAAGCAAAAGATGATGCACAAAAAGCTATCGACAACTTGCCGGAAAGCAAAGGTAAAGAGGAATTACAAGGTCGTTTAGACGAAGTAAATCCGGTAGAAGTACCAGAAGTGACAGATACCTCTGATACAAACAACAACGGTATCCCGGATGATCAAGAAAAAGCATTAGAAGATGTGGTGAAAGCCGCAGAAGACGCAGAAAAAGCGGCAGAAAAAGCGCTTGAAGATGCGAAAGCTGATGGTGTGATCACCCCTGAAGAGAAAAAAGCGATTGAAGATGCAAACGCTGAGGTTGAAAAAGCGAAAGACGACGCACAAAAAGCCATTGACAACTTGCCGGACAGCACAGGTAAAGACGCATTACAAGATCGTTTAGATGATGTCAATACCGTGGAAGTCCCTGATGTTACTGATGCTAACGGCAATGGTATCCCGGATGATCAAGAAAAAGCATTGGAAGATGTGGTGAAAGCCGCAGAAGACGCAGAAAAAGCAGCAGAAAAAGCGCTTGAAGATGCGAAATCTGATGGTGTGATCACGGCTGATGAGAAAAAAGCGATTGAAGATGCAAATGCTGCGGTTGAAAAAGCAAAAGATGACGCGCAAAAAGCACTTGATAATTTACCGGACAGCAAAGGTAAAGAGGAATTACAAGGTCGTTTAGACGAAGTAAATCCGGTAGAAGTACCAGAAGTGACAGATACCTCTGATGCAAACAACAACGGTATCCCGGATGATCAAGAAAAAGCATTGGAAGATGTGGTGAAAGCCGCAGAAGACGCAGAAAAAGCAGCAGAAAAAGCGCTTGAAGATGCGAAAGCTGATGGTGTGATCACACCTGAAGAGAAGAAAGCGGTTGAAGATGCAAATGCTGCGGTTG
>NZ_SPPO01000032.1:0-207 GCF_004570945.1 Pasteurella sp. WM03 | reverse complement strand
CAAATAATGCCAATGTTGAAAAAGATTTAACGGTGAAAGGCAATTCAACGGTTGAAGGCACAACGACAACCAAAGACTTAAATGTCACGAATAATGCCAATGTTGAAAAAGATTTAACGGTGAAAGGCAATTCAACGGTTGAAGGCACAACGACAACCAAAGACTTAAATGTCACGAATAATGCCAATGTTGAAAAAGATTTAACGG
>NZ_SPPO01000031.1:0-216 GCF_004570945.1 Pasteurella sp. WM03 | reverse complement strand
ACGAAGTAAATCCGGTAGAAGTACCAGAAGTGACAGATACCTCTGATACAAACAACAACGGTATCCCGGATGATCAAGAAAAAGCATTAGAAGATGTGGTGAAAGCCGCAGAAGACGCAGAAAAAGCAGCAGAAAAAGCGCTTGAAGATGCGAAAGCTGATGGTGTGATCACACCTGAAGAGAAGAAAGCGGTTGAAGATGCAAATGCTGCGGTTG
>NZ_SPPO01000030.1:0-371 GCF_004570945.1 Pasteurella sp. WM03 | reverse complement strand
GTGATCACACCATCAGATTTCGCATCTTCAAGCGCTTTTTCTGCTGCTTTTTCTGCGTCTTCTGCGGCTTTCACCACATCTTCCAATGCTTTTTCTTGATCATCCGGGATACCATTGCCGTTAGCATCAGTAACATCAGGGACTTCCACGGTATTGACATCATCTAAACGATCTTGTAATGCGTCTTTACCTGTGCTGTCCGGCAAGTTGTCGATAGCTTTTTGTGCGTCGTCTTTCGCTTTTTCAACCGCAGCATTTGCATCTTCAACCGCTTTCTTCTCTTCAGGTGTGATCACACCATCAGCTTTCGCATCTTCAAGCGCTTTTTCTGCTGCTTTTTCTGCGTCTTCTGCGGCTTTCACCACATCTTC